>JBCBIN010000156.1:0-7887 GCA_038524555.1 Cyanobacteria bacterium J06623_7
AACTGGCATTTTAGTTCTCTGTTTATACTCTCCTCTACCTCTTTATTCTGTCCTAATCTTTGCTTCGATTGCTATAATGTCGCACGACAGGCTATTTGATGTAGCCATAAGCTTTAAGGATTTCAATTGGCATATCTTTTATTGAATAGTGTAGATAAATTGCAATTTGCATTACGCATTTACCAACGCCAAAACTATATTTTCTCGTTGTTATAGGTAAGGTCAGTTGATAAAAATCGACAGGCAAATAAGCTTATACTCCGCTACCCAAAACAAACAAACTGACTAGAGTGCCGCTATTCCAAAGGCAGTGTAAGAGCATGGGAGCAAGTAGGTTGCGCGATCGCGTGTAGACAAAACCGAGAATTATGCCTAAAGTTGCCAGGGGCAAGACTTCCGACAGACTGAGATGGGCGATCGCAAAAATAAAGCCACTGATAATAATTGCGCCATTGATTGAAGTGTAGCGGGTTAGAGAGGGCAACAAAAAACCGCGAAACATAATTTCTTCAAATACCGGGGCGGCGATCGAGGCGGTGCTAAAAAATATAGCGAGGGCGACCTTATCCTGAGCCTGGAGGGCGAGAAATAGTAAGGGGTTGCTGCCTCCCTGTCCATGCCAAATTTGCTGATTAATCGCTGAAACCAAAAGGACGGCGGGAATTGCGACGAGGTAGCCGCCGATGCCCCATAGTAACCAGTTGGAATTGAGCTTAAATTTAAACCAGTCTTCGGGCAGGGGCAAATAAGCTTTGACGGATAGATAGAGGACAGAGATGCCACCAACCGCCATCAAAATATAGGTGCCTAAAACATAAACCGCCTTGAGTCTCAGGCTGGAATTGCTGGGATTAATCCCCGCTAGACTAATAAGAATGGGCAAGACAAACTGACCGACAAAGAAAAAGCCCACGATTAATACCTGCCAGGTAATTTCCCAGTCCCAGGGGGTTTCCCAAGTAGTTTTACTGTTAGTTGCCAGAATCGCTTTCTCTGGCTTGAACAAACGTTGAATAACTAGGGTCAAAAACAAAATTACGCCACCAATACCGCCAAATACGGGAATACCGCTAATGAGCGCCAGTTTGACTACCGATTTTGCCGCAGTATCAGACTCCTGTGCCTGTAGTAAAGCCAGATCGTCAGGCAGATTATTTACCTCGTCATATTGAGCTAGAGACTGATAAAGAAACCAGCCCGACAAATTTTCTTTGAGGTTAGAGAGAGCTTCTGGCGGCGATTGTGGTTCCTGCTGCCAAAGTTGAGTCAAGACATTGGCTGTTTGGGCGTATGCTCGATGGCGATCGCCTATATTTTGCCAGTTAGCGATCGCTTCAGTTGGTTTATCCTGTACTGCCAAGAGAATTCCCTGCTTAAGCTCGAGTTCGTCGAGAAAACGGTCTAGCTCGCTAATTTCCTGCTGGAGCTGTTGTTTTTGAGCCAGATTGCGACGTTCAACATCGGCAACTTCAACTGTGTCTGGGGCTGGCTGCTCCAATTCCGCTAGCTGAGACTGAAAGCGATCGCGACTGATGACGGTTTCGTCACGTACCTGTTGATATTTCTTGCTGGCGGCGGCATAAGGATCGGTACCGATGGCAGAGCTGACGGCACTATTAAGATCGAAATTATCGGCGGGACTAGATTTGAACTCGGCAACCTGGAGTACTAGATTAGTTTGATATAGCTCCAAACGACTCTGAATTTGTGGCTGCGAAAAACTACTTTTTAAAGAAGCTCCTATTTGTACGATCGCTAAAATAGTTAGTAAAGCTAAAATTGCTCGTCTAATCGTCATTAATACTCCCAGGCAGATATATATATTTTTTTATACTCAATGGCATTATCCCTTTTCGCTGAAGGGGAATCAATGTTTAGCACCCGGGAGCAACAGAGCGATCGCTCAACCACAACTTTAAAACAGCTAATTCACAAGATGAGTTAAATAGTTAATGATAAGCTTGCCGTTTTAACTGCTCTAATATGCGAAGCCCTAAAGGACTCACTTCGTATCGCGGTATCCTTTAGGACTGTCCTAACTGTCCTAACTGCTCTAACTGTTTTATTAGATTAAAGCAAACTGTTCTCCCGTTACCGTATCGGCAGCAGAACTATTAGTAATGTCAATGTCATTTAGAGTTAGCTGTTGTCCGAAAATATCCGTAACGCGTAGATCCTGAGCCCCAGATAGAGGATAGTTTTCTCTCATCACAAAACGGTTATCCGACTCGCGCTCCAGTTCGATTAAATTCCCATCTGCTTCAATTAACTCCACACTTTCAATGGGATAGCGATGATTATTTAATCTGGTTGCAGCATAGTAAGGATTAGTGCCCGTAATGGTTTCTACCACCAAGCCATCTCCAATACGGTATCCGTTCGCCGTAACGTAATCATCGGCAGGGCCAATTAATTCATATTCAATATTGACGGTTCCATCAATGGGGTTTGCCACTCTAGCAAAGGCTTCGGCGCTCATATCTATCCCGTCTGCCCTCTCTACCAAAAAGTCCGTTACCTGAACAATAATTGGTGCTGCACCTTCTCGCTGTTTGGGGCCCGATACTTGAAAAAAAGCACCGCTGGCTTCCGAACCATTCCACTGAATATTGTTCATCGCCACTACTTTATGTAGTTGGTCTTGGGTGGGAATATCAAAACCGGAAGCGCCTATTCCCCCCGCCGGATTTGCCGCATCAAAAAAGGTAGCACGACCTTGATACACTCGATCTAAATCTAATTCCGGCGTTAGATCGGGGTTGGCTGTGGTGTAAATAGTTTTATAAATACTGGGGCTATCAAATACAAAGCCATCTAGCTCAAAATTTTGAGGCTCGGTGGTGATGGGAGTGGTTGCGGTAAAGCCAAAGGTTACGGTTTCTCCCGCCGAAATTTCTCGATTCCAAGCGGCATTAGTCACGGTATAGCCACCGTTTTGCTGTTCTTTAATGTCCGCATCCCAAATATTGTTGATCGGGTTAGCTAAATCGAACTCCAAATCCCAGCTATCAATGTTGCTACCGGTATTATTCGTAATCGATATTGCCCCTTGAAAACCACTGCCCCAATCGTTGATTAAGGTAAAGTCGACATCCAGAGGCAAATCTTGCGCTGGTGTTAGGGCTAACTCTTCCCCAATGGTGGCAATAGAAATTTTGGTCGCTTCTGAGGCGGGATTAGAATCGGCGGCAGAAAACTCCAGGCTGTTAGTAACTAAGACTTCTTGAGGTCGCAGAGTTGAACCATACATTTTCGGCGCATTAAAGGTAATTGACGTAACCGATTGGGAATCGAGATGCTGGTTATGCTCTAGTCCCTTGAGTAGATAGCGATCGCCCGACTGTTTGATTATTTCAGCACCCCAAAGCTGCTCGGGATCGATTTCGTAGGGAGAGATAAATTCTACTGTCCAATTATCGAGATCCTCGCCAATATTGCTAATATCTAACCTCGCCGTGAATCCGCCATCCCATTCTGTTTCGACGACAAAATTGGTCTTAATTTGATAGGGAAATAAATCTGAAGTATCTAAATCTTCTGCTGCTAACGTCTGGCTATCTTGATTATTTGGTAACTCCGTAGGCTCACTTAACGGCTCTTTGGTGCTGGCGATCGCTGTAGCGGTGCTGCCTAACTGTAAATTTTGTGGCTCGATAATTGAACCGTTAATTTTATTGGCGTTAAAGGTAATGATGGTTCCTTGTTGCTCATAGATAGTTCGGTTATGCTCTACTGGTCGGAGGGTGTAGACATTTCCCTCGCGGCTGACGATTTCAGCACCCCAAAGCTCTCCGGGAGTAATGGCAAACTCGGAGGTAAATTCCAGCGTCCAGTCCGTTAAATCTGCCCCGGGATTATTTAATTCCAACACCCCAGTAAATCCGCTATCCCACTCGGTTTGAACAATAAAATCAGTCTGTAGCTGTTGCTCTGTCGATGTCATAACGTTCTCTATCGCGCTAGTGGAGGAAATAATTGTGGCGGATGCTTGACCGAGCCTAATATCTTCTGGCTCCATAATTGAACCGTTAATTTTGTTGGCGTTAAAGGTAATGGTAGTGCTTTGTTGTTCGTAAATAGTCTGGTTGTATTCTGCTGGTCGGAGGGTGTAGACATTTCCTTGGCGACTGACGATTTCAGCACCCCAAATTTCTCCGGGAGTAATATCAAACTCGGAGGTAAATTCTACTGTCCAGTCCGTTAAATCTGCCCCGGGATTAGTTAATTCCAATACTCCAGTGAATCCACTATCCCACTCGGTTTGAACAATAAAATCAGTCTGTAGCCCCTGCTCTATCGTGCTGGCAGAAGAAGTAATTGTGGCGGATGCTTGACCGAGCCTAATATTCTCTGGCTCTATAATTAAACCGTTAATTTTGTTGGCGTTAAAGGTAATGATAGTGCCCTGTTGTCCGTAGATAGTCTGGTTATGCTCTACTGGTCGGAGGGTGTAGACATTTCCTTGGCGACTGACGATTTCAGCACCCCAAATTTCTGCGGGAGTAATGACAAACTCTGAGGTAAATTCTACTGTCCAGTCCGTTAAATCCGCACCAGAATTGGTCAGTTCTAATATCCCGGTAAATCCTCCATCCCACTCAGTCTTAACTACAAAGTTCGTTCGTACTCGATCGCTGGTTAACAACTCCATGTGTTTATCTCCCTTCGCTCTTTACTAAAACAGCATTTGTTTGATGTACTGCTTGATAGTCTCTTTATATTTCTCGAACCACAGTGATAATGATCGAGGGCAAAATGTGAGATCGAACCATCAAAAGTTAGCCTGATCGACAGGGATTCTTAGTTAAACTATCGTTTAGCGATCGCCAACCCTCAATTGACTAGGGATGAATTCGGTTATCTGCTGCCAGACCGTTTCAACTAGATGGGGATTGGTATTATCAAACCAAATAATCTGTTTATTCTTACGAAACCAAGTACGCTGACGTTTGGCAAACTGACGAGTATGGGTAGCGGTAAGCGCGATCGCCTCGGGCAAATCCATTTCTCCCAACAAGTATTGTTTAATTTCGGCATAGCCCAAGGTATCGAGCAAAGGCAAGTCCATACCGTATTTAGCGCTGAGATATTCTACTTCTTCAACCAATCCCATCTCGATCATCTGCCCTACCCGGGTCGTAATACGTCGATCTAAGACCTCAACATCACAATCCAAACCAATCTGTAATATCGGGTAATCTGGCGGATTTTCACCTTGTTGAGCCGAAATTGGCACTCCGGTGACGTAAAAAACTTCTAAAGCTCTTAAAGTTCGATAATGGTCGTTTTGATGTATTTTCTGAGCTGCTACGGGGTCAATCTGCTTCAACCAAGCATAAATCTGCCCCTGTCCTAAAGCCGATAGTTGCGATCGTAGTTCTGGCTGTGGGGCGACTCGGGGAATTTTTAAACCCTTCGTAATGGAGTCTAGATATAATCCCGTACCACCAACTAATAAAGGAATGTTTTGATGATGGGCAATTAACTCCCGAGTTTGCTGCTGATATTCTGCCAGGGTCAATACCTCTGTCGGTTCACAGATATCAATTTGAAAATGAGGAACTAAATTTTGTTCGGCTAGTGTGGGTTTTGCCGTACCGAGATCGAATTCCCGATATATCTGGCGTGAATCCGCGCTGATAATGACGGAATCTAAGCGTTGGGCAATTTCTAAGGCTAAACCAGATTTCCCGCTCGCCGTCGCTCCACAAATCACAATCAGCATGAATTATCTTAGTTCTAATCTAGACATAGATAAGCTTAGAATATTTTGCCTTTATCTTTTCAATAAAAATTAGGTTCGCCCCCATCGCTAAAAGAGAACGAACCTAGATAAAAAGAACCAACGCCAGATGTTTTAATACTTCTTAGTCGGGAAAGAGAACTCCAACTCCTTCGACAGTAATATTTACCGCAGCCGAACTATATCCGCCTACGCCATCATCAATACTGTATTCAAAAGTATCGATAGCGTTTTCACCTACCAATAAAGAGGCGAATTGACCGTTCGGACTGTAAGCCAATGAGCCACTAAGATCGATCGTGACGACAGCACCCGAGGGCAAAGTAATTTGACTCCCAACATTAAGAGCCTCTCCATTAACTCGAGCCACTTCTAAACCAAATCCTTCGGGGTCGAGATCGTTCAACAGCACATTGTCCGTTAAATTAGTATCAGCAGGGGTAACAAACACATCTAGCACCGCAGCTGACTTGGCTCGGTGTCCAGCCTCGGTAATTTCTCGTAAGATTTTGGCTTTCGCAGCTCTGGCAAAATCATCAAAACCAGCCGATAATTCCACAAATGCACCTTCTCCACCGTAAACTAGCTGTTCATAGTGAATATCGGTTTGATTTGCTAGATTAGCCGATGTTTGATTGTTAATTGGCAAACCATTAATTGTAATGCCCACACCGACTGCTGCATCTCTGGCGGCTACGAGAGGAGGACAAAAATGTTGATGACCACAGGTACCGTCTTCATTATTCGTCCCCGTGTAGGGAGTGTCATCGGAAACGCCATCACCAGAGACATCAATTACTAATTCTGCTCCCTGGTATTGATTGTTTAACAGCATATTTTTAGCTGTGTCGATCGCCAGTTTGATGTCAGTCCCCGATCCAGTATTCGTAGTTACTCCATCAATGGTAATTTGATTATTCGATCTGACGACTTCATTCATGGCATTCTGAAACTCAGTCAAATTAGTGATATTGTTGTCAGCATCTTTTTGGAGTTTAAACCAACCTACGTCAGTAGTTTGTTTGTTAGCCCAAAAAACCATATTCACTGCCAATCCTTGGGGAAGTTTTTTAATTTCCGCCTGTACTTCAGGATCGGCAAAAGCTGATTTATACCCCTCAAGCTGTAGATCGAACTCTTGTGCATCAACACTACCAGAAACATCGACAGCGAGAACTAGTTCTACCGTGACATTATCTTCTGTCAAATTTGTATTGTTAGCTCGGACTTGAGAGGTAGTTGCCGTGACCACAGAACTGACCGTAAATAAACCCAGTAAAGCTGATGCAGTTGACTGTTTTAGGCTAAAAAAGTTTTTCATGGTTTTAAAAATTTAGATATTATTGCTTAATAAAAAATACGTGGCTGTTTTTATAGTTCAATAATATTACTTGAGTAATATAAGCGACTTCAGTGAAAATACTTAATTAGAATATATTGTTTCGATGAAGCAATAGTTTAAAGATAAAAATAAGCCAATATAGCTAATTGGTGGAGGTAATAAGGTTATTAATAATTCCGACAATATAGAATTGTGATGCTAGTGATTTATGAATCTAATTCTGTTTGCTAAATTGATAAAAAGCTTTGTCGCTCTCGATTTAGCTATAATTTTTAACTAGATTTATATTGATGAAAACCTATCGTTTAAGCGTTCAAGACCGAGCAAATATTAGTCGTGCCATAGCTATAGAAAGCAGAACCCTTGGAGCAACCTTACAAGCAGCGGGTTTAGTTTCAGCATGGCAAATAGAATCTGCATTACAAGCCAAAAGCGAGAATCCCAACTTGAAAATAGGGGAGATTTTGGCACAAAAGGAAATTATTAAACCAGCAACAGCAGATTTTTTTGTAACCGACTGGACTAAAGCAGTAGTGACCAATGAAAAACAGGCTTTGGGTTATTATCTTCAACAAGCAGCAATTTTAGACCGAGAACAGATAGAAGTTATTTTCATGTCCGATAATCAGCTAAAAACGCTACCCGAAAGCATCGGTATGTTGCAGCAAATCCAGGAATTTCATGTTGAGACAAATCTCCTCCAGACATTACCTGAGAATCTCTGCGCATTACCGACACTCAATAATAATGAGCTCACTGCTATCAGAAAAAACCCCCTGCAAGCTGTTCCCGACTGCTGGTT
>JBCBIN010000157.1:0-7826 GCA_038524555.1 Cyanobacteria bacterium J06623_7
AAATATCTCCAATGGGTATTGAGTGATGTACAACTATCACTCACAAAAATATTGACATTTGGTTGAACTTTAAGCAACAGAAAAAATTTTATTTATAAATTGTTTACATGACCTTACTATATAAACTAGATTCAACAGATATCAAGTGTAGTCGTTTTATTTCAGGATATCTTGGATTAATTACCGCAATATTTTCTAAGCCTGCGGGGACGGCTACGCTAGGTACCAGCAAAATTAAACTACTGCCTTCATTTAGCCATTGGCTGCCAAGGGCTTGAGTACTCAAAGGATATGGGTAACGACTCCAATCTGAGGGTAAATTCTCAACCGCTATAGCTTTCCTCGATATGTTATCTGGCAGATGATAAATTCCTAATCTATAATCTGCTGGAATTAGTCTGGGACTCGGCAAATAATTCGCCATTTCCAAAAGAGCTACGCTAGGAGTAGTTGCAAAATATAGTACTGGTATTCCTGGTTTATTCCATCTTGCACCATTCAGGAACGAACCACCCCGACCTGTATAGTTTTCTAGGTATTTAATGCGGGTAATCCTAAACAACTCCATTAGGTAAACTCGCCATATTCGATCGCGGTGAGAGATTCTCTAACTAGTCTTCTGCCTTCAAAAGTATCGCACAGGTTAATCGGTAATTCTCCATCTAAAGCTGGAATACCAGTATGTAACCACTCTTTAGCTAAGTCTTCGTGCCCAAAAACAGTTATAGCTTCATTAAATACTTTTAAAGTATCTAAAACTCCTTCGCTTTGAACTCTTGTCAGTAGTTGAGAACGATAAATCCGATTCAAATTGCCCGAACTAGTACTCAATAAGCGAACAAACAGATCTCGCTCTCCTAAAGCCTTGACCGCCAGCTCTACAATTCTTCCAGGGATTCCTCGACGAATAGCCTGAATATATTCACCCCGATCTTCAAGCAGGGTAGGAGAAAGCTCTGAAGCTTTTAATAGTAAGGCAATGTCCATTATTTACTTAATTTGCCAATTGCCCTAATTATAACATCGTTATGATAAATTCTTTTCCTCAAAATGATGTATATGCTAGATTAAACTATCCACACGCCGTTATTACTCATTACTCATTAACTCATTGCTTATTACTTAGAATCATCCCCAACTATCCATAAACAGCCCCTGATTGATACCGGTTAAACGACGATATTGAATTACTGCTTCAGCTTCACTCAATCCGGCAACGATATCTACCGCCATGCGGGTTTGTTCGGGGTTTAATTGAATAGAACTATTTGCTCGATCTTCAATCTCTAAAAATTCTTTGACAAAACGGGGGGGGATAAAGCTGAGATCGCGATCGCCGATTGCCTGAAGATAGATTTCAAACAGGGTTTTGATAATTCTTTTTTGTCCGTATCTTTGGGTTGCCAGGCGCGGATTAGAAATGACATAAGACCAAACTATACGCTGAAGAAATTTTAATTCTTCTTCTCGTTGGCGATTATATTTAAGATAGCCGCGATCGCCATATTCTAAACTCAATTCTACTGACTGAACGTAATTTTGAATTAGCTGGGAACTAATGCGTTTTATCTGCGCTTTCTGCTCGAAGGAACCAGGGGGGTATTGTCCCTTCAGGTTATAGGTGGCATCAAGAAACTTTTGAAACCGTTGGGGATTATCTTTTACGACTTTGGCAACTCTATTTTGAGGCGCTGCTCGAATCCACTCAGCAATAAACCGCTCTAGTTCATCGGTATCTGTCGCTAATAATTCTAGGGGAATTAAACCGGCTAGGTAAAAATCTTCTAGATCGTGGACGCTGTAGGTAATATCGTCGGCAAAATCCATGATGCTAGCTTCTACAGACTGCAAATCATCAGCCGGATTGCGCACAAATTGGAATGCCGGGCGATCTAATTCATAGATGCCAAACTTGCGATATCTTTTATGACTGGGTTCTGGCGATCGCTGCCAGGGGTACTTTAACACCGCATTTAGAGTGGCGTTAGTTAGATTTAAACCATAATAGTCAATACGATGGATTGCTAGCCGAGTCAAAATCCGAAAAGATTGAGCATTGCCTTCAAAACCATCAACCAAGCCTGCCTGTTTGGCACAGTTATCTAACTCTTCTTCTGCGGTGTGACCGAAAGGGGGATGACCCAAATCGTGAGCTAAAGCGGCTGCCTCAACCACATCGGGATCGACTCCGCCAATTTTTTGCCCTACCTCTGGCTGTTGGGCGACTAATTTTTCGGCCAATCTCCGCGCTACCTGTGCCACCTTAAGAGAATGAGTCAGACGATTATGAAAGACGTGTCCTTCCTGTGCCGTCAGCACCTGAGTAATTTGGGCTAACCGACGAAAAGCCGAAGAATAAAGGATGCGATCGCGATCGACTTGAAACGGATGGCGACTATCTCCCGGTTTATCTCCTCGATCATTAAAAGGATTGTGTTGTCGTTGCTGTCTTTGCGACATGATACTCTAAGCTCGCCAACTAAAATCGGACAAAAAAAAGACCTACTTTGTTTAGATAGTAAGTCTTCTGTTGCTATTTAGCCGTATTGCTACAGAGCTACATTGTGTGCCATATTGGCTATAAAATTTCTAAATCCCAAGTAGAATTAAACTGCGCTTTGCCTTCCTCTACCAGTTTCCAGGCGGCTTCTTTAAAACTGCGGTGGGATAGGTTGCGATCGCCGTTGGTTAAGCCAATTTCTTGTAGACTAATGGGAGTATGATGCTCTTGCAATCTGCTGAGCAGTAAATCTCTAGCTCGTTCGGCCTGTTCGACAGAAGATAATTTCATGGTGGAAATCGAGTTAACATATTGACGCATAGTACTACATATAGCGATTGATGTTTTGTTCATTCGCCCAGAGCCCTACCGATAGCGCCGTATAATATTATGCAGTACAATCGAGAAAATCGAAAGTTAATTAGCTATATCTTTAAATTTGCCAAATTTACAGCCCGTGGATCGCGATCGGCTTGAGATTTTCAACCGGCAATCCCGCCAACAAGTACCTGCTGGAGTTTGCTCTGACTCAATGATGTAGCTATTGATCGCCAGAGTCATTAGTTACGGCATCCCCATCCTCCTGGGCAGAGTCTTCCGCATTTGCCGCTTCTGCTTCTTCCATCGCCTCTTGAATAAAAAGCCGCGCCAGCTTATCGTACATTCTCGGGCCAATATATTGGGGATATTTGTGCAAACGACTATAAACCCAGATTAATTCTTCTCCATAGTAAATCCGCACGTCTTTAAACAAACCTTTGCAGTTGGGAATTAAAGCCTTGGCTTGGTTTAAGGCATCCGTCCAGCGTTCGTAGCTAGCATCAAAACCAGGAGTTATAACTCGAAACATTAGGGGCAGATTTGCAATCTCGACAGTAGATAATTAGTTCAGTATTCTATATTCGATTAGAAAAAGCAAATGGAAAATACCAACTGGGTAGACATAACCTTTGGCGTAGTAGCGTTACTGATAGTTTTGAGTGGTTTATTTTTACTATTTCAAGGTGTTGGTGCCATGAATAAAAAAGACTAAACTGGCAGCTACAGCCACGATAATGCTCGATCGCACTTAACCATAATGACCCAGGCACAGACTTCTCTTGAGTTTATTCCCCCCGCTTATAGTTCAGTTATCTGGCAGGTGGCAAAAGGCGTTATTCCCTGGTGGTTGCGTTACAATCACAACGTCGTTCGGGTAGAAGTAGAGAACCCAGATGAACTAATTGAGCTATATCAGCAGTTCCAACGGGGTAAAATGCGCTTTATGATGGCGTTTCGTCATCCGACGGTTATCGATCCGCCCTGTTTAGCCCAGCTACTGTGGAATCAGCTACCAGACTTAGCCCGACAGCAAGAAAAAAACCTACAATCCCCCGTACACACTCACTTTATCTACGATCGCGGCATTCCCCTTTGGGCAGGAAACAAGGTGGGCTGGGGTATCTCTAAATTGGGAGGAACTCCAATTCGTCGTGGAGCCTTAGATCGAGTTGGTTTGCGCTCGATTCGCGATCTGTTTGTTAACGGTCAGTTTCCCATGGCGGCGGCACCAGAAGGGGCGACCAATGGTCATAACGAAATTGTTAGTCCTATTGAACCAGGCATTGCTCAGTTTGGCTTTTGGTGTCAGGAAGACTTAATTAAAGCCCAGCGACAAGAGGCTGTGGCGATCGCGCCCTTGGGAATTAGATATTTTTATCAGACTGCGCCCTGGCAATATTTAGAACAGCTATTGAGTGAATTAGAGTTAGATAGCGGTTTACAGACCAATTCTAGTTCTTCGATGGGTTTAGTTAATGGCAAAACGCCGACGGAGGCTCAAGAAACAGAACTTTACCAACGTTTAATTGTCCTGTCAGAACATCTGCTAAGTTTGATGGAAGATTTCTACCGTAAGTTTTATCAGCAGCAGCTAGACTCCGAGGAAGAATTACCGGCAAGACTCCAGGCTTTATTAAATGCCGCATTAAACGTTGCCGAACAGGCTTTGGGGGTAAAACCTAACGGTGGCATCAGCGATCGCTGTCGTCGAGTCGAACAGGCGGGGTGGAATCGCATCTATCGCGAGGATATAGACGAATTGGATACTTTGGCTCCGGCAGTTAGAGGATTAGCCGATTTAGTCGCATCAGAAGCTGAACTAAGGCTGTGGCACATGCGTCTAGTAGAAACTTTTGTCAGCGTCACGGGACGTTATGTGGCGGAAAAACCCAGTGTAGAAAGATTTGCCGATACAATCTTGCTGTTGTGGAAAATGGTGGCTCGCCTCAAGGGAGATTCTAATGTTAAAACTCCCTATCTTGGTAAAAAATGGGCCAAAATTACCGCTCTACCACCTTTTTATATTGCCGACTATTGGCAGCAGTATCAAGATAATCGCCGTCAAGCAGTCGCCGAATTGACTCAAAATTTACAACAAGCTTTACAGTCAACAGTCAATAGCCAATAGCCAATAGTCATCAGAAATAATTCGTAATTAAAGGCGTTTTTTAATTTCCTCGACGATGTTTTTCATGCGCTTGAGGTTGAACATAACCGCCAAAGCTAGTTTTATGGGCAAGAACAGCCAGGAGAGGATTACCCGCACGGGATTCGCCTTAATTGATTCGATGGTGTAGTTATGTTGCCGCATATTGGCTTGGGTTATCTGCTGACATAGATAAACTTCGGTTTTGCTCAAACCCCCCTGTTTCCATTTGCCAGTAGCTTTTGAGTCGATGCCTTTTTGTCCGGGGGCAATTTTTTTATGGGAGGAAACGCCCCCTTCACTTTGAGAGACTTGCAGCATGGCTGGGGTAAATTCAAGCCCAGTAAAGTCACAAACTCGACGGATAATCGGTTCTGGCTGTGTGATTAAATCTTCAAAGCGGACTGTCATCAGGCGATCGCGATCTTGGTATTTCATCGCGTTATTGATCGACACGTTCCAGAGTTTAGAAATAGTAATGGCGTGGTAATTAGTCCAGGCTCTAATTGCTTCACGGAGAGGTATATTACTGGCACCTAAAAAGCGAATTTTCCACTTGTATTTTTGGGAGAGCAAAACGTCGCGAGGATCGCGCACCATGTTAATGATGTGACAGTGGGGATATAGCTCTAATAGCTCGGCAATATAGAGGACGTTACGGGGAGTCTGTTCGCAGGGAATATTTTTACCGTTCTTGTGAGCCGTATAGTTGAGAAAAGCGGCGAGGATATCGGTGGCGGTATAGGACGGTAGCTCGATCTTACTAACTAAGTTTTTCGCCTCCTCGGCAAATAGTTTGGGGTCTTTATGGCTAATAACATCTTCATCTTGAATTGCTAATAGCTTAGCTGCTAAGGTTTCTGCTCTATCTGGAGTCAACTTATTGTGGCGATCGCTTTGCGACCAAAGTGTGCCAAAAAAATGTAGTTCTTCAAAAGTAAAGACTTCGGAATTTAAGCCCAAAATACTGCCCATTAGGGTCGTGCCACTACGGGAATTGCCCACAATAAATATTGGTTTAAAGGCTAGATTTTGCTGATTCATTTCAATAATGTCTAATCGATAATAATTAATAATTAATAATTAATAATCAGTAATCAGTAATTCATTCAAGTCGGGTGACGGAGTATGGCGGCAGTTCAATTACTCCGTCTATTTCACCATCTGCTTTACTTAATACGCTGGGCTCGTTAATTAAAGCTTGAGGACTGGCGGATATTTGCTCATAGCTAGAGAGAGACATCTCTCCCATCTCTACTTCAATTGTGTGAGCCGATAGGTTAACGATTACAGCCTGTTGCTCGGTTTTATTACTAAACTGCCAGCCATAGACTGCAGAATACTTAAAGTCCTTTTTGCCACTTAATTGGGGAACATTAGGAAAGTTAACGGGGGCAGCCGCAGTCATATTCTGGGTAGCTTTTCCCAGTAGGCTTAAAGCCGAACCCGTTGCCGATAAGCTCATCGGAGTAGCGGTCATGTCGGCATCTGCTGGATTGACAAAGCTGTTGCTAGTGTTGAGAATCGCACCAAAAATAGACCCTTCGCTCAGGCTATGATTACAGATTGAGGCAATCCTCGATTCTTCGAGAAACAGAAGGCTCATCGCTAGGTTATATAAACCGTGAGCCCAGCTACCTGCCACCCGGGGGATGGGTTTGTCGCTCCCGCCTGAGAAAATATCTTCAAACAGATTGTATTCCGTAATCCAAATCTGTTTATTTTCTGGAATAGCCCGATAGTTTTTATCCTGTCGTAGCTGCTGCCAATTGCGGAATGGTTCTCCCAGAATAGTCGGCACATCAGACTCGCCGAAATAGGGATAGCTATCTGTCTGGCTGTTTAATTTATCTAAACCATGGTCGTTATAGATATGCAGGGTAATGGCATCCACCGTCGGTAGTACAGTTCCCCGCATGACTTTATTCCAGTGCTGTAGTCTGGCTGGTTTTTGGGGAGCAGGAACGACTCCAACTACAGAAATTTGTGCTTGGGGAAATTCTTGTTTAACCGCCGTCGCCCATTGTTTTGCAGCTAACCCATAAGCGCGGGGGTTGGGAAAGGTTTTTTTATAGTTGGGAATATTAAAATAAAATTCATTGCCTAGCTCAACATACTTCACCTCCATACCCAAATTCTTTGCCTGACGCAACATTGCTAGCTGTGAATCTAAATCTGAAGTCAGCATATTTAAGACAAAGATAGGCTGGGTATTGGTCTGAGCTAGTCCTGCTTGAAAATCTTTGAGCTTGCTGGCGGTATACTTCCGGGCTTTAAAGCGCAGAAAAAAGGGTAAACCGTCCGGTAGGCTAGCCGTATTTTCGATTAAGCCCCCTCGCTGCCAATTCCAGTAGTTACCCACATCACCACCAGGAATGCGTAGGAGACTAGGAGCTAAATTGTTAACCGCCGCCGTAAACTTTTCGTCTTGCCAATCGGCTACCTGAGTAGAATTGACGTTGTAGCACATAAAATTGGGCGACAAACTACGAGACTGTCCTAACTCGACTGAGATCGCTTGTTGAGCTGCCGAGGCTGAGTTGCTTGAGGACTGGCTTTCTGTTTGATAACTCGATGGGAAACTACAGCTAGTAATTAAAAATATTGGTAACCAATAAAATATTTGGCGCAGATTAGAGCGTGTCATCATTTGCTTTGCCTTTTACTTTCTATTTGAGCCTGATAAACGTTAACCATCAATCCGGCTAATAGCCAGAAATAAAATGAGAAGTGTCTTAGCTTAAATACCCTTTCAACAAAGGAATAAAAGAAAGCAACAATAATAATTGAACAAAAGCTAAGACACTTCTCATTTTATTTCTGGCTATTAGCCGGATTGATGGTTAACGTTTATCAGGC
>JBCBIN010000158.1:0-7818 GCA_038524555.1 Cyanobacteria bacterium J06623_7
GGAAAAGGAGATAGGGGTATTATGTTAGATTCAGAGTTATTTATCGAGTATTTCTAAGACTGATTTAGCGTTTAGCTTGTTTTTAAACCAAATAAGCATATTTGGTAAATCAGTAAATTTAACTCCCGCTTTCTCTAGATTCAGTCTTTCGGAAACGGCAAGAATTAAATTATCTGCTTCACTATTACGAACCTGGTAAAACTTTTTCTGTAGATATTCTGGTCGCCAATAACCGACTATCTCTAGTAAAAATTCTCGACCATCTGGATGTACTAGACGAAAGTCGGGAATCATTACACTACCGGGAAGAGGAATTAAATCCACCTCTCTTTCTAGTCGCCATTCTGTATTAGCTTTATCCCAACTTTTAGCAAAAGATGCTTCTAGCATGCTGTCGAAAGGTTTTCCTGGAGGATAATGAGATACGAGCCCGCACTGATCGCTGGTTAGAATAAATCTTCCTGATCGCACGCTGCCAGAATATTTGTCGCGATTTTGTAACTTGGCTTGTAAACTCCATTTGGTTACGTGAAGTAGAGCCGGAATCATTTTGGCAAGAGCTAATCCATAACGAGTACTAGCTTTAAAGAGACTAGCAGGACCATCCATAGTTAGGGTAAAACCGGTATCGGCATCTCCTTCAATGTATGCCATTAGTTGAAATAATTTAATGTAGCGAAATAGAAGCTTGTATTCTCCAGGGTCGTTACGGTGAGCATTAATCACGACGCTACTAGCGCGATAAAAAATCCCCTGTACTTGAGATAGATTATAGCGATGGATAAGAGATTCGGGGATTGGTGCTTCAAACTCAGTTAAAATGCGATTTTCTTGTAAATCGGCGTATAGTCCCGCTTCAATTTCTCCTCGGGATACGGGACGCTTTAGTTCGTCACTGAGGATATGGGAAATAGTATCGAGGGTAGTACTACGTCGCTCTGGTAAAGCAGTGGCTTTTGCAGCTTCAGTAAATACTTTTTGTCTTAAAACTAGAGGTTCTAGGGGACTAACGATTTCAAAAGTTGCAAAGGTGTTGCGTAATATATGTGCTAAGCCTCGTTTGAGACGAAAATCGGGACTATTTCCTTCTAATTCCAATAACCGATGATTTAGTTCGCCTTGAGTTTTACCCACGCAATCTTGGAAACAGTCGAGCGCTTCGGTAACAATTGCCAGACTGTAGTTATCGATTCCTAACTTTTTAGGTACAATCGACTCCCCATTTCGCTTATATATAAGTAAGTCGCTCTTGAGCATAAAAGAATCTTAGTTAAATATTTAACAAAATGGATCTGTCTTTAGAATGTCGTCCCGATAGCTATCAAGAATGGTATAAAAGAGGCAATCAGCTGCGAGAAGAAGGTTATTACCACGAGGCTCTGAGTAGCTATGAACGGGCGTTGAACTATCAACCCGGTGACTACTGGACATGGTATCGCAAAGGAGTAGTCTTAGAAATTTTAGGTTATTATGCCGAAGCAATTGACAGTTTTGCTAGGGCTGCGGCTATCGAACCCAAGAACTATTGGTCTTGGTACGAACAGGCATGCATTTATTTTACCGAATTCGCAGAATATGATTTGGCGATCTCCAGCTTAAAAAAGGCGCTTCAGCTACGTCCTCAAGATTATTGGGCAACCTACCGCCTGGGGGAATCATATCGTAAATTGAGTCAATATGACCTCGCGCTTTTCCAGTACGATCTAGCGCTGGAACTTCGTCCCGATGATTTTTGGTCTTATTATCGTCGTGCGGAAACATATCAACAGCAGGGTAATCTCCAACGAGCTTTAGTAGATTATGAACTAGCAGCGGAGATAGAGCCAAATGATTATTGGGTTTGGTATCAACGAGGGATTATTTGGCAGCAGTTACAGGAGTTTGAACGAGCAATCACTTGCTATCAACAGGCAATCAATTTAGATGAAAAAGCTGACTTAGCTTGGTATAATTGTGCTCGTGCTTATGCGTGCTTAAACAATGTTAATTGGGCAATTATCTGTTTGGAAAAAGCAATCGATTTAGAGCCAGAAAAATATCTGGATGCGGCGGCTAATGATGATGAGATTTGGAGTGAATGGAGATCGCAGCAAGGTTTTCAATTACTGATTACGAATAAAAGTAATCGCTATGGCATTACGAGATTTGTATAGTCTGGCGTTGGTGAATACGTAATGCTATAGAACACCTATTATCGGTTGAGATAAAGATTATAAATAAAAAAAAGCTTAAAGATAAAGGCTTAGAGCTATAAAGAATACACTCCGATATACTCTTCAGGATACTTTAGGACGTACTATAATCTGAGCGACAACATTGCTTAATGACCAACATCTATAGTTTTTATTAATTGTCGGGAGAGCAAGAAGCGAGTTCCTAAGCTGGACAGAGAAAGTTAATCAAAATTATGGGGTTATGATGGCTGTTATCCCATCGTTATAGCCTAATTAATATATGTCCTGGTTAAAGAATAAGACAACTATACAGTTAGCAATCTATTTGCTATTGATAATTTGCAGTCAGGGTTTAAAGCGGCATACATCCCAAGCAGCAGGGCTTGAGAGAAATAATTTTGTTAGCTATGGTGCTGCCGATACCCAGAAATATCAGCAAATTTTGAATCACGCTCAAAAACATCAGCTAAGCAATGCGCCAATCGCCACAATAGTACAGGTCGTTGCCGAGCAGTTTTTGGGAGCAGAATATCAGGCAGGTTTGCTAGATCGTAGTATTCACGAGACTTTAGTTATTTCTCTCCAGCAGTTTGACTGTATGCTGTTTATTGAAACTGTACTAGCGATCGCCGATAATATTGCGCGGCAAGAAAATAGCTATCAGGCGTTTGTTGATGGGGTAGAACAACAGCGCTACTGGAACGGTACAATGAACGGCTACTGTAGTCGTCTGCACTATTTTTCTGATTGGTTGGCGGATAACCAAGCTAGAGGAAGGATTAAAAATATTACGGCTGAGTTGGGGGGAATTAATACCACCAAAAAGCTTAATTTCATGACTACCCATCGCAATAGCTACCCCAATCTGGCTAAAAGCAGTTCCCAGACAAAGCTCGTTTCTGGTCGTGATCGCAATTTTCAATGCATTGCGGAAGTAGAAGAGACTTTACCCACAACCTTTAACTACATTCCTACACAGCAGATAGACAGCATCTATGCCCAATTAAAGCCAGGGGACATAATTGGCGTGGCGACAAACATTCCCGGGCTAGACTTTACCCATACCGGTCTGGTTTATCAGCAGCCGAACGGCGGGATTGGCTTGATTCATGCTTCTCCGGCGGGGACAGTAACCATTGCCAAAGATTTGCAAAAGTATATCGGTAATGTAAAAAATGCGGTGGGAATTGTCGTATCCAGAGCAAGTGAGCCAAAATTACCTTAAGTAAGCTCTATATACCAAATCACTATGATTGTTTTTAATAATGCCAACTTCCTGGAAATAAACGAGGGAGAAGGAGAAATTACGATCGAGATCGATCCGGTTGCCTCCAATATTACAGAAGTTACAGAAGTTGAAATATCGACTATTGACGGTAATGCCAGATCGACAGACTTTATCAATAACGGTATCGGGGTGGATTTTACTGCCCTTAATGACCTAACTCTAGAACTCGATCCTGCTAGTCCCGACACATTTACTTTTGCGATCGAGCTAACCGATGATGCGATCGCTGAACCCGACGAAAGCTTTCAATTTCGCGTCAGAGCAACAGAAGATACTACTTTAAACGGTACTGGCACGATAACGATTATAGATGATGATAATAGCGCCGAGGCATTAGAACCAGAATTGGAGCTACCAGCAGATCCCGAATTGATAGTCGAGGACTTGTTACCCACTATTGCGATCGATGATGTTTCCGGAGTCGAAGGAAATAGCGGCGTTACCAATTTTGAATTTACAGTCAGCCTGTCTGAAGCCAGTGAAGAGATAGTTACTATAGACTATGCCACCGCTGACGGTACAGCCGAAACAACGCCTATATTTGCCAATTCAGAATTAGCCGATGCTGCCGATTATACTGCCGATAGCGGCACAATTACTTTTACTCCAGGAGAAACAGAACAGACGATCTCGATTGAAGTTTTAACCGATACAGAATCTCTAGCGGCAGAGAGTGAATCAGAAACCTTTTTCGTCAATTTATTCAACCAGAATAACGCCAGTATCGATGATTTTCGGGGCATAAGTACGATTATTGACGATGATATAGCTGAAACTGAAGCAGATAATGCTTTGCCTTTAATTAGGCTGGAAAATACGAGTTTTATTGAAGATGATACTGAAAATACTCGGCAGCTAGAAATCGAGCTAGTTGATCGCAATGGGGAAGCAGTTATCGCCACCGAAGATATTAGCTTTTCCTTTAGTACTGCTGACTTAAGCGCTGCGGCTAATTTAGATTACGAATTTATTGCCGAGCAGACAGGCATAATTGAAGCTGGCGAATCTAGTACGGCGATCGACTTGACTATCATTGGCGATGAAGAGATAGAGTCGGAGGAATCTTTTGCCGTTATTCTGACGGATTTAGATCTAGAATTAGCCCAGTTTGATGATGGTCAGACCGAATTAGAAGCAGTAGTTACAATTCGAGATGACGATGGTGTTGTTGTCAGTGAGGAAATGGAAGCAGAGAGTGAAGTTGCTGAAACTGTAGATGATACCGACAGCGAGGAAGCAGATAGCAAGGAAGAAGAAAATGAATTAGATGAGGGCGATCGCTCGGAATCAGAAGAAGATAACGATAACGAGACAGAAGAAATAGAGGAAACAGGAATAGAAGATAGCAGTGAAGAAGACAGTAATTCTGGCGGTGCTGTCTCTAATGAAGCAAACGATAGTGGTGATGTAGATAGCGATCTGACTAACAATACCGTCTTTCGTTTCTTAAATACCGACACGGGGGGATATTTATATACTGCATCTGCTGCCGAGCGAGAATCAGTTGAAAATAGTCAAAGCGACTTTGAGTTTGAAAGCGCTAGTTTTGCAGGAGTCGATCGCGACACAGAAAGTGCTGCCGATGTCTATCGCTTCTTTAACACTAGTACTGAAGGTTATTTCTATACCGCGTCGGTAACAGAAAGAGACTTTGTGCGAGAAAATCTCGATGAATTTGTCTTTGAAGACGTGGCTTTCTCCGCATTTACTACCGAAGTCGCCGAGAGTATTCCTATCTATCGCTTTTTTGATGACAGTACAGGAGTTCACTTCTATACAGGAGACGATACCGAGCGTGCTTTTGTGGAGGATAATCTATCAAATTACGATGCCGAGGGTATTGCTTTTTACGCTTTACCGGTAGCTGAAATGATGTAAAACCTTTGGGCGTTGCCGATTTGAAGTATGAATTTACAAGTAATCTGTTATTAGCTATCAGCTATCAGCTATCAGCTTTTTGAAGATTCCTTATGAAGCAAAATAGAAAGTAACCATACTTCGATCCAGCAACGCCAACCTTTATTTATCATAGGGCGGATCGTGATTCGCCCCTACAGGTATTTATTATTAGGCTAATATTTATGTCTGACTGTAGCGATACATTTATGCTAAAGATCGATAAACAGCAGCAGCTAGAAAGCGATCGCTTTTTTATATTTCTAACTGCGATCGCAACAGAAAAGCAAGGTACGCCTATTGGTTCAAATGACTTACAAATTACAGCGATCGCTCTCAAACACGATTTAACTCTAGTCACTCATAATACGAGAGAATTTAAGCGCGTTCCCCAATTACGTTTGTCAGACTGGGAACAAGATTAGCGATCGCAATTAATCCTTTAAGAAACCCTTTCCCTTTTACCTTTTACCTTTTACCAGTCTCAGCAGATCGATCGGCGCACAAAACCAACTAATTTACTTCTGCTGTTTCTCTGTTTTTTACTGCCGACTCGTTCACAAATAGTTTGGGTAGCAATAAACCGGATCGCTCTTTATACGCCGCAAACTCGGGATAGCGGGAGAGAGACTTGTCTTTTTTCTTCATGTTGGGCACAAAGATTAAGGCAACAAACAAGCCTAAAATAAACAGCGGTAGCCAATGTTGCGCCATCAAAGCAAAACCGAGATAAATCAAAATTTCGCCTAAATAGTTAGGGTTACGGCTACGGCTAAAGAAGCCTTCGGTAATCAAGCCTTTTTTATACTTGAGAGTAAAATATTTTTGAGCGTCGCTACCGTAGTGGAGAAATACCCCAAAGATGTTGGTGGAGATCGCAATTGCCATCAAAGGTGCGCTCGGCTGTGTGCCACTGCTAATTAAAATATAGGGCGCAACCCAATAGGAGATAAGAAAGACAAAAGTGCTAACTCCTAAAGCGGGCGAAACTTCTGTTTCCCATTGAGCATCGGGATATAGACGATCTTTAATCAGCCACATAATGCCATAGGTGCCATGGAGGGCTAGATAAACCCAGGGTGCCAGGGTAAAGTTCTGATAGATCGCCATTAGGCTGATAACGACGGCAAAAGTCAGCAACTTGTGTAAATTAATCGGGTGTTTTGTTTTCATAGCGATCGCTCGGCAAACAACGTAATCTTGTAATGTTTCTTAATATCATAGCGTTATCCTGAAGGTAATTATTCGGCATGGCGATCGCTGTTTTACCACTTAAAAAGCCCCGTTGAATTAACAACAGGGCGATATCTAAACTATTACAGCAATTTTTTAACGAACGGTATCAGCCAATTGGTCTACACGAATAGGCTTAATTAGATACATTTTGATTAGTTCTAAACCGTTAGAAATATATAGTGGTAGCTTACGGAGTAACTTCACTGGAGCAAGTCCGCTAGAACTAGCAATCTTAGTTAGCTTCTCGTTGTTAGTCACACATTTTTCTAAACGTTGATAGAAATCAGGGTGTTCTATGTCGAGAACAACGGGGAAAACTCTACCCGCAGTGTTGTTAGTTTCCTTAATCACCAGCTTGTCGTATTCCCGCGCATCTAAGCCAAGAGACTCATAGAAATGATGGCGCTGTACGTCATTGAGGTACATAGTGGCAAATACGGAAAGCAGGAAGAAACGAGCCCACAATCTAGCTTTCCAGTCATTTAAGAACTGAGGCTGAGACTTCATAATCGCGTCGAAGAAATCACCGTGGCGGTTTTCATCCTGACACCAGTTTTCAAAGAAGCTAAAGATGGGATAGATTTCGTGCTCGGGGTTCTGCTGAAGATGACGGAAAATAGTGATGTAGCGCCAGTAACCAATCTTCTCGGATAAGTAAGTTGCGTAGAAGATGAACTTGGGCTTAAAGAAGGTATACTTGCGGCTTTTGGTTAAAAATCCTAAGTCTAAGGAAAGATTAAAGTCGGATAGGGCTTTATTCAAAAAACCAGCATGACGTGCTTCATCTCTCGCCATGAGAGTAAAGATTTCTGCTAGTACGGGACTGCGATCTTTTAAACGTCTGCCTAATTCTTTGTAGAGTAGGAAACCAGAAAATTCAGCAGTACAGGAACGCTCTAAAAACTCGATAAACACCTGACGGGTTTCGCCGCTGATGCTGTCCCAAGACTTTTGGAACTGCTCATCTCTGACAAAGTGATGGCGGTTATAGTCAACGCGAAACTCTTCTAAAATTGCCTGAAGTTCTTCTTCGTTGATAGAGATGTCCATGTTAGCCATCTCTTCAAAATCGGTTGTATAAAAGCGAGGCGTGAGAATAGTCTCTTCAGCAGGAGATTTAACTCCAGAGCGCATTTCCTCAAACTGCGGTTTTTTAAGGCTATCTACCATTATTAATACTTGTTTTTTCTATGAGGGTAATCTGTGACTCTATTTGCCATCATC
>JBCBIN010000159.1:0-7799 GCA_038524555.1 Cyanobacteria bacterium J06623_7
TATACTCAAGACTGGCGCTTACTTTCCCGGATTTTTGCTTTTATGGCTGTTGATGAGGTGGTCAGTCTCCACGAAATTTTTATCATTCCCGAAGTGAGCGAAGCCCTGAACTTACCTTGGTTTCTTCACTCTGCCTGGGTGATTCCCGGAACGTTTTTCTTACTTTGGTTTATTCGCCGCTATCACAGATTTGTCCGTCATTTACCCCAGAGATCGCGCTTTAACTTCGTTCTCGCTGCCTGTATCTACGTCGGTGGAGCACTGATTATGGAAATGATTGGCAGTCACTTTGCCGAATCCCTTAGCCAACAGCACATTATTTATGCTGCGATCGTGTCAGTAGAGGAGTGTTTAGAAATGACCGGCATCATCGTCTTTATTTATGCTCTATTTCACTACCTCGATTGTTGGGCATCCCCCTTAAACCTACAGGTGTCCCTTGCACCATCTAAGTCGCCCCTGAAAAAAGCAGGCAGCAAAAAGCAATAATAATAATTACTGGAAATCTTACGCGAAATCGGTTTGTTTGTTTTTATAGCAATCATTAATGCTGAATACCAGGTCGGAAAGTTTAATTCGCGATCGACATTAAACAGTTTCATCCAGTCATCTTTATAGTCAAATACATATTGACTGACCTGAATGCCCGCACCAACTACAGTAAAGAAAAGAGCGAGAATCGACAGAACTTTAATAATCTGGCGTGGTGAGACTGCAATCTTAATCTGCATGGAATCTGTGGGAGGTCGTGAGAGATTATCGACCTATACTACTCGATCAAGGCTAAAAATTTCTTTGATACTCTAATCTGACCTCGCTACTGGCGCTTTCTTCCCGCTCGCCGGTACCGTTGATGGCTTCAATCGCCCGTTGGAAGAGATTATGAGTGTAGACAAAACGCAGAGATGAATCTTGGTTTAATTCATAAATGCCCTCTAAATCGGGATAGACAGTTAGATAGTCCAAGCTAATTTTGCGACCCAAGCCGACGGTAATATCATCGACGCGATCAATCGCCCCATCCAATAGCGGCGTAATCACAAATCGCTGTACTCCCAGATCGAATAGTTCTGACTGACTGCTGCTGCTGACATCTCGGGCAAAGCCGACAAACTGATTGCTCAGTAGACCTAAAATTTCGCCTTGATTTAAAGAGGGAGTGCTAGTTAACTCTACCGCCGAGGATTCGAGCAGATTGCGATCGCTAGAGCTAACGGAAAAGCCGCTGGCAAAGCACTGAGTATATTGGTCTAGTTCCGCTGCGGTATAGTATCTTTCGTTTTCTACTAGAGGTTGGTTGTTGGGGCGGATATTACAGCCAGAGACTTGAGTCCTTCCGAGGTTGGGTAAAATTTCCTGGGCTTCGCCGTCAATGACCAGACTAACCCTTACCGTCTGACTATCGTTGCCGTTAGAAACCGGATCGTCAATTGCGTTGGAACTGGATTCTACCGAACGGAGGTCGCTGACTTCTGCCGTTCCCAGATCTTCCACTGATGTACGCAAAATTATATCGAGTCTGGGATTAAACACCCCGGCTTCGGGGCTAAAGACAATCGCATTTTCTCGATTTCGCACTAAATTAAATTCGGTACTAAACAAATCTACATCGGCTTTATTGAGGACTAGAGTTCCCTGGGGAATAATATTAGTCGGTTCGTCTACCGTACCGTTGAGTCTCAGACCGCCTTCTAGCTGGAAACTATAGAGAGGAGACTGCTGGAGCTTAAATTCTTCTAAGTTTATCTGTAGATCGTTAAGGGTAGTAATAAACGAACCATCCTCAGCGTTGGCGCTTTGTCTTACCGATGTTGAACTAGCAGCACCAGAAACCGTATCGAGGGTTTGGGCTCGCGCAATTTGAATTGCATCTTCCGGCGTGGAGGTATCTGCTTGAGGAATTGAGATCTTACCTTTATAGAGATTGACCTCTCCGCCAATTACGGGCTGCAAAGATGTTCCCTTTATTGTCACTTGACCGTCTACGCCGCCTTCATAGAGCTTGTCG
Organism: Cyanobacteria bacterium J06623_7; assembly: GCA_038524555.1. GTDB lineage: Bacteria > Cyanobacteriota > Cyanobacteriia > Cyanobacteriales > Xenococcaceae > Waterburya. The sequence goes on from JBCBIN010000159.1 coordinate 2,009, forward strand.
ATCTTAATTTTGCCCGCATCGGGTAGATCGACCGTCAGAGGTTGTTCCAGACCAATTACAGAAGATAAAATTGGCAGTTTCCCGGCGATCAATAGTTCTTTCTCGGCAAAGGTAGCGTTTAAAGTTTCGACATTGACTATTTGATTATTAAGAGTAATTTTCCCCGTCCCGGCAAATACTTCGGTGAAGAAGGGAGTATCTACGGTAACGTTAGCATTATCGAGGTTAACCACTCCATCCGCCGCTAAATCGTAAATTATGCCTTCTCGGTCTAAATCTAGCCGGGCACTAGCTTCTAGTCGAGCATCACCATCGCCACCAATCCAATTCAAATAATTTTGACTCAAGGCAGCTAAAAAGACAAAAGCCTCTGATTCAAGATTAGCAGAGGCAGTAAAGCGATCGCTTTGACCCGGAATAATGGGATAGGGGAGGCTAGCTTCTACCTGAATTGACTGGGGAGCGGTAGTGTTAAAATTCAGCTTGCTACCGTCATAATTAAAGTCTCCCGCTAGCTCTGCCGGTAGAACGTTACCGTTAAAAGCACCATCGACAAAAGCCACTGTGCCCGCTAGTTCCGGCTGCTCGATCGTGCCCCGAATTGTACCCTCACTGTTAATCTCTCCGGCAAGATAGACGGGAATTTCCACAAAATTGCTAATATTATCCACAGTCAAGTTAGCCACGGCAAACTCAGCATCAGACTCTTCTGGTGAGAGCTTACCTTCGAGGGAAAAAACTGCCTCCTGTACCTCCAAACGCGCCTCTGCTAAATTTACGGTCGTACCGTTTAAATTACCGGCAACTAATAGCTTGGGTAGGGCAATAGACTGAGACTCTTCGATAATCAAACCCAAAGGGCTGACAATATCGGGATAGGCAGGACGGGGTTGCCACTGCCAGTTATTACCAGTCACGCGGAAATCGGCTTGGGGGACTTGAATGGTGCCGTTGAGGATTACCTCTCCCGCATATTTGCCTTGAATATCCAATTCCGTCGGTACGCTGCCAGATTCTTTAAGGCTGGCGTTAGCTTGAATTTGATTGTTAACCTGGCGTAGCTGATTGAGTCTGCGGGCAATGGATTTATCCACCGTATCCCTTTCTGAGGAGGGCTTTACCGCCCTAGTCGAACCATAGTTAGGAATATTAAATAAATTCGCTGCATCTTCAATCGTAAACCAGCGGAGAGTGGTCAATAAATCTTGAATATAGGCCTGAGGAATATTTAATTTGCCGTCAATTTCGCCCGACTCCAAATCTAGAGCTGCATTGAGATCGTATTGACTGCGGTCTAGTTCGAGAGAGGCGCTATCGATCGCCGCAATATTATTCTCTGGGTTGTAGTTAAAGTCGGCCTGGAGTCGATCTGCCTGAATATAGCCCAAACCCGGCTCGACTATCTGAATATCTCCCGATGCAGCAAGAGTATAGAGATCTAGCTCGATTTCTCCTGTGGTGGTACCCTCCAGTGCCCCCTCAATCCCCGCAGTCCTACCGGGAGCAAGATTAAGCAAGGCTAACGGAAAATTATTAATATTTAAATTAAAGCGATCGCCATTACGTTCTCCCAGAGCAATTACCGGGCGATCGGTAGTTTCTCCCTGACGCAGTTCTAAATTGGTTGGGAGATAGGGCAACTTACAGTCATCGGTATTACAGGGAACGGCTATTGCCGCAATAATATCTTCCTCACCCTGGAGCCGGAGTGCCAGCTCTTGCCGTGGCTGAAGTGTTAGGGTTCCCGCCATTTCCGGGTCAAATTTAATCTCGTTGAAGGCAAAGTTTTGTAGCTTTAAATCTCCTGTCAGACTGACGTTTTCTGCTGGTGCTGAGAGTAGCTGTTGACCTGCTAGACGACCGTTAAATGCGGCTTTTCCTCCAACATTGACACTTTCGGCAATTAGTTCATTATTCTGGGTCGCCCCGGCTACTAGTCCATCAATGGGCAGGCGATCGAAATCAAGATTGGCAGCGATATCTAGATTTGTCTCGGCAATATCAAAGTTACTAGTAAGGTTGGCTAGAGTTAAATCCCCCCGCGCCGTTAAATTTTGTTCTCCAGAATTAACCGTCACCGTCTCAACCTCGATCGGGAGATTAACCTCATTGGCTATAAGAGGCTCAATACTGCCCGATAAATTACCCCGTGCATCAATGTTCTCTAACTCTAGTGCCGCTAAATTTTGGGGCGCAAATTGTTCGAGAAGTAGCTGAGAGCTAACGTTATTAGCATTAACTTCCCCTCGCCACCGATTATTCTGCAAATTGGCGATCGCTTTAACCGTTCCTGCTGCTACCAAGAGGTCGGCATCAACCCGGGCATCAACAGTACTAAGATTGGGATTTTCGGCCAGGTTCAAAAGCTGCTGTATTTCTCCGGTAGCCGTTATTTGACTGCGACGCAGATTGGCGGGAATCGGTAAACTGGGAGCTAGACGATTGAGATCTAACTGACCGGTATTAGCTCGGGCTTGAATTTTTCCCGAGTCGATTTGGCTATTTACCACTACGGCTGCTCCATCGACGATTAAATCCAGGTCGGCGTTAGCCTTCAGGGTATTCAATTGCGGATTATCCTTAACGGCCAAGAGCTGTTTTAGCTTACCCATCGCTTCGATTGAGCCAGACTCTAGGGCTGCCGCTACCGGGAGACTAGTAACCAAAGAATCTAGCTTGATGTTGCTGGTGCTAGCAGTGGCGCGCAGGTTACCGTTATTTAGCTGACTATCGACAGCGACCCGACCACCGTTAACGTCTAGATCTAACTTAGCAGTACCGTCAATTTGTTCTAGACTCATTCGCTCTAGGCTACCGTTAAAATCAGCCCGGACATTGTTTAACGCCAGAGGTAGATTGAGATTGAGCTGGTTATTACTTAACTGGGCGGCAAAGGGTCGAAGATTGAGGGCATTAGCCTGGAGATTGGTCTGCCATTGTTGGCTGTCTAAATTGGCATTGGCAGCAACGTCTATGACACCATCACCATAGTTAATTTGAGTATCCCTTAGGGTCAAATTTTTCTCAGCAATAACTAATTCTCCGCTACCGGCGATCGCTTCTGGAGTATCCCCGTCCGAGTCGGCGAGATCGAACTTAACTAAACCTTGAGGATTTTCTAATGTCCCATCAATTTGTCCCCTGGCGTTGAGATTGCCCACCTCTACCTGCTGGGGTAGTTGATAGTAGGGACTAACTAATTCCTCCGTCGGCAGATCGGCAGTAAAGCTCAAGGCTAAAGGCATTTTAGCAACCTCGATCGACTGTGGCTCTGAGAGAGTTTGTCTGAGGTTTGTGGTAATGGTACCTTCTGCCATCACTTTCCCCCCCGCTCCAGGCAAAATCTGTACGTCTTCTAAGACAACACGGTCTAGATCGGCACGAAAATTTGCCCCAACTTTATTTAAAGGAGTGCGATCGACAACTATTGTTTGAGTATTATTCAGCTTGCCCGTTAGCTGCGGATCTTTAATCTCTCCTCGTACCTTAACTTGGGCTTCTACCTCTCCGGCTAAATCTACCGGTAGCTGCTGGGCTAGATTATCCGGGAGGCTGGCTAGCTGAAACGGTAATAGGTTGAGAGCTAAATCGTAACCAGTATCTAAACTAACTGCCCCGTCTACTTGTGCGGTAATATCGCCCAGGGTTGCCTGAGTTTGCTCTACTTCAGCGTTACGACCGCTAAAATTTAGCCGGGATTCCGCCGTTAGGGGCGCGTCCAGAGCCGTTGCCTCTCCCACTAGATCTTGCAGATTCACCTTTCCCGTCACGTTACCAGTGTCGAATTCGGCGAAAGAAGGAATATTGATATCTAAGTCGGCATTGAGGACGCCGCGATCTATTGTCAGGGGGATGGGTAATAGAGTTGCTGCATCTGCCAGTTCGAGATTATTGACTAACAGTTTTGTATCGGTGCTGCCGGTTTCTAGCTTGGTTTCCCCTTGAATTTTAGCTTTTGCCGCTTCAATACTGGCATCGAGGTCGTAGGCTAAAAATTCTTTTTTCTGGTGGAATTTGCCCGTACCGTCTACCCGCGCCTGAAGTGAATCTTGCTGATAGGGAACGGCGGTAATATCAGCTTCCTGGACATCCAAATCGACATCAAAGTAAATTAGGGGGTCTTTTTCTGGTTCGTTGGGGTCTTTTTGCAGAAAATCTAAGTTGAGCCACTCGCCATCCTGAGTCTGTTCCAGATAAACATCAGGCTGCACCAAAGTTACGTCTAAAGGTAGGGTACGGCGAAACAACACGGGTAAAAGATTAAACCCAATCTTAATTTCTTCTACCGTCACTCGATCTGTATCGATAGCCGTTGACGGAATTACCGTCTGACCAAATTCAATACCTTTAAGGGAAACACTTTTAACCTCTCCTAAATCGAGCGGACGTTCGATAATCTTACCGATCTGGCTTTCTGCGAGGGGAGGAAGTTGCTTTTTGACTAATGCCTGTAATCCCCAGTAGCCTAAACTGCCCAAGGCAGCGATCGCGACTATGCCTCCTGCTACCTTTTTGGGAGAAGACTTGAGCTGATTCAATAACCGCCGCAAACGTCCAGGCTGTTGGGGATCTGGATTCGGTGGAGGATTGATAGATTTAGTCATAGTCGCAATTTTAGCAGCAGCTATAGATAGCCGTCGGTTTTACCATAGTAAAAATCAAATAAACCAAAATACTATCCTGCTTTAACAATATTGCCTTCTCTCTTGAGAAAGATTTTCCGGTCTATATTGACCGTCTTCATATCTTTCCTCAGCGTATTTACGGTCGAGAATTTTAGGGAGAGATCGCAATAATAGTGCGGTGGCGAGGATCGCTAGCAATGGTAGTTTGATAGTCAAAACCAGCCTCTTTGATTGCTGCTTCTACATCAAAAGTATAGTAATCATCGCTCCAGGGCTCGGTGCTTTTCATCAGCGTAAATAAAACGGGGGGCAAGTTTTGAATCACTGGGGAGGCGGGATTATTATCGACTATACCCAGAACACCACCGGGTTTGAGAATGCGTAAGACCTCGTGCAAAATAGCGGCTGTCGCCTGACGAGGTAATTCATGAATTACGAACTGTAGCGTTACCAAATCGAATGAGTTATCGGCTAATCCGGTAGATTCTCCCAAACCATGAATCCACTGTCCGATCTCTCCCTCAGTATCCCTCGCCTGAGCTACTGTCAACATATAAGGGGATAAATCTAAGCCAACGGTATCTATCGGTGTATTCTGTCGAGCGCTAAAATATCGATGTAGGGAGAGGGTTGACATGCCTACCGAACAGCCCAAGTCGAGGACGCGATCAACGGTCGGAGCCGTATATTGAGCTAATATCTGATAGAAACTGTGGCGCAAACGCTGCTGTGCTGCTTGCCAGGTTAAATCCTCATCTCGCCAAACCCGCAACGCCATGGACTTAGTTGCTGAAGCTGCTTCAAATGCCGCTTGCCAACATAAATTACCCTCATCGTAAGCATGAAAGGGAACCTGGTAATAGTCTGGATAGACTATCTGGCGATCAATTACCGAGTCGAGGTTATCTTTGATTCCAGACTGCTCTAGCTGCCGATAATTCTGTCGCCAGGGTATGCCGTTTTTCTCCGCCGTCTTAATCAGCACTCTGCGGGCTTGACGCTTCATGATGCCGTAAATCGGCTTAGTACCAATTAAAAGATTGACCAAACGAGACAGCAGATCTTCTCCCGCCCAATCCGGTTTTAATTTATCGACTGTAGCCACATCTATTCGCTCTTAACCACCACCGACATATTATTACGTCCAGAGAGAATCACGATCGCTC
>JBCBIN010000160.1:0-7795 GCA_038524555.1 Cyanobacteria bacterium J06623_7
AGTCATTAGTCAATTGAATAGTTTGACTCCAGCAAAGGAGTTGAGCCGAAATTATTGCTAGTGTTTTAGGAAAATCAAAACTAGGGGGTGGTAAATGCCTAATGCTTATAGATACAGCAAGAATCTTGTCGTGCTACGCCACACTACTTGATGACCAACGCTCAAAACTAATTTAGCGAAGATGTTTCCATGTTCTAGGTTGATAAAATAAGCATTGACTGATGATATTTTGAGTTGTTACCGTGAATTTAAACGCCTCAATCACATCAAAAGAGCAAACTTCTTGTCTCAGATAAATCCTTGCGGTGTATCTTCCCGGTGTCAGACCAAGATAAGGCATAGATACCTGTAGTTCTCCCTCACCAGGATGGACTTCAAACAAATTATCATCACTAGCTGCGGTCAAGTATAAAACTAAGTTTTGTTCTCCTAAAACCCGTCTCACTTTAATACCCAAATTCAACTGGTCGATATATTGAGAGGCGCGATATTTGACGCAAAGAGTTGCTGGTTCTCCTGATAAAAGAACTTCCAGTGGTGCTCCTTGATGATTGCGAAAATAAATTTCTCTGATATCGAGTCCGGAACTCTCCGCCTCAAGCTTAGGAGGTAATTTCATTCGAGCCGTCTGAAACAGTTCTGGTGATAAGCTGCGATCGCCACGACTAGGTGAACTAAAGGCCAGATCCTCTTCATATTTAGCAATAACCCGTTCGGTGTTGCCTGCCGCCAGCAATTTTCCCCGCTGCAAATAGATCGCAGAACTACAAATATTAAATATGCTGTGGGAATTATGAGATACCAAAATGAAGGCGGTTCCCCGTTCTCGGAGTTTAGCCAAACGCTGATGACATTTCATGCGGAATTTAATATCTCCCACGGACAGAACTTCATCGATTAACAATATTTCTGGTTCCACATGGATGGCGCAAGCAAAACCAAGGCGAGCTGACATTCCAGAACTATAGGTTTGGACGGGAGCATCGATCGCCTCCCACAATTCAGCAAAATCGACGACTGCTTCAAATTTGGCATCAATTTCTGATTTGGTAAGTCCTAATATCGACATATTGGCATAAATATTTTCTCTGCCGGTCAAGATAGGATTAAATCCAGCACTCAGAGCGATGAGGGGTGCTACTCTACCACGAACTTTAATCGAGCCGGTATCGGGATGAATCAGACCGCTAATTATTCTTAATAAAGTACTTTTACCTGCACCATTGGCTCCAATTAATCCTAGAGCCTCTCCACGCTTTAGTTGGAAACTAACGTTTTGCAAAGCCCAAAATTCTCTGGATCTTAAAATATGACTATGGCGGGATCTACCCACAACTTCTGAAGCGATATCTCGCAAACCATAGAACAGAGAATATTTTAAATTTCGACAAAACTTTTTTGATACATCTTCGACTGAAATTAGTACCTGTTCTTCCGGAACAGAAGTCGACTCCTCAAGTTTGGTTAATTCCGTGACCATAGTTACTGATAAATAAGTTTTTTAAAAATTTTGAATATTTTGCCTGATTTTTGCTCGGTTTCAGCCGCAATTTAGGAACTGACTCTTTCAATAACGTAGGGCATGGCCAAACGAAAGAAAGTCCAGGTAACCAGCAAACCGCCGAAAGCTATGATGCTAACCAGCCAAAAATTATCGGCTTGAGTCAGAACTCCTGTAGTGGCCAGTTCTCTAATCGTGACTAAAAGCGGGGTAACCGGATTGAGTTTAACCAAAGTGGCAAAAGTTCCTGCCGATGGTACGGGGTAAACCACAGGGGTAATAAATAGCCACAGGCTCGTAATCATCGTCATTCCTCGGGAAATATCTTGATATAAAATTCCCAGAGGAGCGAGGAGCATTCCCAATAAAGTCCCCAACATAATAAGGTGTAGTAGAGCTACGGGCGCTAAAATAACCGTTCCGGATAAGGGTACTTGAAACCAAATAAAAAGACCAATAATTAAAATCAATTTAATGCCAAAATTAAATCCCACCTCCCCTAATTTGCTCAAAATAATTGCTTCCCGAGGAAAATTTACCCTAGCTAACATCGGCTTAGCTTGAATTACGGCTTGAACGGGGCCATTTAAAGATTCCACGAAAGTTTGCCACAAAGCAGTGCTAAACATTACATATGCCGGGTAGGGAATGTTGGTTTCCCCGATCGCAATCACATTAGATTGACCGGCGAGGGTAAAGCCGCAGGCCAAAAAAATCGGTGGCAGGAAAGCCCAAAAAACTCCCAAAAAAGACTGACGATACTGAGCTTTGATGTCGCGCACCATCAGTTGCCAAGCTAAACCCCGAGAGGCTAATAAATCACGCCACATCAGTTGTAGTAAGCTTCCCGGATGCTTGATTTTGCTTTCTGGGGTGTAGATGGTTTCCTTGCTCATAGTCAGTTAGGGAAATTAAGAGAAATTAAACTAAAAAAATTAAATTAAAAAATTGAATTCAAATAAGTATTGATCGGGAATTAGTCAGATGCTTTTGTTGTCTAGGTTTAGCTACGCCTTAAATTCCAAGACTTCTTGAGTAGCCATTTCAACAGATCCTGAGTGTATGGTTGACTCAAAACCCCAGGATGAAGCTTTATCGCTTTTATAAGGTAGAGTGAAGCATCTTTGATGGCGCTCAAAGTCGTACCATGTTCCAAATACTGCTGAGTACAGTATTGATAAACCCAAGCAAAGCTTTCCGGTTTGATATTCTGTTCTTGGGGTGACAGTTTGGTGTATGTTTGCTCCAACATCATTGTTAACTGTTGTTCGATCGCATCAATGTTAGAAGTCATAGAGTTACGGGACAGCCGATAGTAAATTTGGTGCTGTGGCACGACGACAAATTCCCAGTGAGCGGCTAGACGCAAATAGTAGTCCCAGTCAGCACAGTGGGGAAAGCTAGGGTTGAACCATCCAGTCTGATCGATCGCTGGGCGAGTTGCCAACAGATTAGAGCCATGATGGAGAAAATTCTGTCTTAGGAGTTGGGACTGAAGTAAACCTTGATGCTCGACGGGCTGGCTAGGAAAGTACTGGTCAGAGCTTTCTTGATAGAAATAGCTCCAGCTATAGGCCACACCAGCCTGAGGTACTTGCTGGAGAGCTTGTAACTGCCGTGCTAATTTATCTTTCGTCCACCAGTCATCGGCATCTAAGAAGCTAATATATTCACCCTGGGCTAGTTTTATACCGCGATTTCGAGCGATCGCCACGCCGCCATTGTCATAACTGTAGGCCCTAATTCTAGAATCGTTAATTGCCGCAACTATATCTAAAGTTCGATCTTGAGAACCATCATCAATTATGATTAACTCCCAATCTGTCCAGCTTTGCTGTTTTACAGATTCAATAGTCTGCCCGATGGTGCGAGCGGCATTATAAGCAGGGATAATAACTGAGATGAGAGGCATAAGGTAATTAGCTGTTGGTCGAAAACAGTCGATTGAGATTAGTTACCAGAAATCATGAATTTAAAGCTTGTTTTAGACTACGCTTGATTAATCTTTTCGTTAGAGATTGGGTAAAAGGTTCTAAGAGATTCGGTGGATAGCAGACAACAGCTCGTCCTAGGTGCCAAGCTGCTAGTTTTAACTCTTGCCCACCAATCAGCTGCTGTTTGAGACATTGTTGAGCCAGATATTTATAACTCCAGCCTAAGCTTTGGGATTTTAGGTATTGTAAGCTTTTGGGCGCTGCGGCAAAAGCCCGAGTAATCACAATTTTTAGATAATGTTCCATCAGCTGTATGTTGGCAGTCATGGAGGTATCTGATTGACGATAAATTACCTGTACTCGCGGCACCAAAATAAACTGATAGCGGGCGGCAATCTTCAGATAAAAATCCCAATCTTCTACTGCCTTTAATTGAGGGTCAAAATAGCCAACTTCTCTGACTACAGCAGTTTTAATCAATGCATTGGAACCATTGTGGAGAAAGTTTTTAAGGAGCAACTGGGGATAGATATTTCCCGTCAGATGGTTGGAGGTGTCGCTATAGGACTTTTTCTCCGTATCATATTGAAAATGAACCCAACTATAGGCCAAAGCCGCTTGAGGTGCTTGTTGGAGAGCCGAGCACTGAGATGCTAGCTTGTCTGGAGTCCAGCAATCATCAGCATCAAGAAAAGAGATATATGACCCCCGAGCCAGGTCGATACCTCGGTTACGGGCTGTTGATAGACCACTATTTTGATAGGAAAAGACTTTGACACGAGAGTCAGTGATGGTGCCTAATTTACTCAGGGTCTTATCGACTGAACCATCATTGATAATAATTACTTCAAAATCAGTAAAAGTCTGGTCTAATACTGATCGCACCGTAGCGATGATGGTTTTTTCCGCGTTGTAAGCAGGAATAATTACAGAAATGGTAACCATAAACAGAATTTTATAAAGCTAGAGATGCTCGAGTAGAGTGCCATAAATAAGAAAGTCTGGCTACTCGTTGATATCCGAAGCAGCGATGAAACAGTCGATAGAGCAAACTTTTATCGCAAGTTAGTAGTTGAGGAGCTAGTTGATTAACTTTATCTAACGCCTGGGCGTAAATCTGATAGTTTACGGTTTGGGAAACAATCTTGTGGTTTTGGGGCTCGGGGCGACAGAAACTGTAGAGATATTCCTGACCCATTTCCCAATAAGCCCGAGCTAGAGCCTGTTGATACTGGGGTAAGAATTGCCCTTGCTCCTGCAACTTTTTTTCTGCTTTGGTCATAACCTGACAGTGAGCTAAAAACCAGCGTAATTTAGAGCTAGTAGAAACGCTTGTTGCTCCGTGCAGCCGATAAATAGCCTGGCAGCCCGGCCAGTAGCCACCTTGTCCCCCCGCCAGGAGTAGAGAAATCAAGTAGTCTCGATCTTGAGCTGCGGGAAGGGTCGTATCCCAGCTAACCTTGGCTAAAATCGAGCGAGTGAAGAGCATGGGAGCTAAATTAGACCAGCGGTCATTCGCCAGCAAAGACCAGAGAAAATCGGTTTTATCGCCACACTTTCTAATGGCTCCTAAAGTAGGCTCTTGGTGCTCCAGATGGTGCTGATAACGCCAATCACTATAAACAAAGTCTTGGTTATGGTTAGATTTCTCTAGGTATTTAACCTGCTGAGCAATTTTTTTCGGTAGCAGATAGTCATCGGCATCTAGATATTGGATGTACTTCCCCCGAGCCAGACTAAACCCTAAATTTCTGGCATGGTTAGCTCCCTGGTTGGAAATGCTACGCCAGCGCACGGCGGCACCATAGCTTTGAATAATCGAGAGACTACGATCGCTAGAACCATCGTCGATCACAATAATTTCTAGGGATTGGTAAGTTTGCTCGAGGACACTATCAATTGCTTCGGCAACCCATGCTTCGGCATTAAAACACGGAATAATTACTGATACCAGGGGGGTCATCTCGATTTTGCTCCTAGTTCTTAACTCCGGGATGGCGATCAGTTAGATAGCGGTTCCAGCGACGATCTAGCCAAGTCAACCAACGTTCCCAGCGGTAGCGCATTTTTCCCAACGTCAAAGTACTAATGGCGATCGCTAAAGGTGTAATAATGCTGTCTCGTCTGCGCCAGCCTAAACCTTTGTATTTAGTGGTGAAATAACTATCTTCAGCCAGATTCCATTTTTGCCGCAGTCGCTGAAGACTATTGAGTACCCAAGCATCACTCCAGCGCAACATGTAGTAGGTGAGGTCGGAATATTCTAGAGGTGGGCCTGGAACATAAGTAACCACAGCCTCCGGTTCAAAATAGACTGTGCCGCCGTTTTGCCGTACCTGCATACAAAAGTCAAGGTGTTCTTTGGTATTAAGCATCCCTTCATCTAAAAACCCCAACTGCTCAAAAATTTTGCTTCGTATCAACACGCAATGAAATTCAGCTAATTCTGTTTCTTGGCGCTGGAGACGATGACGAATCTCTGCTACTTTTTTCCCCTGGAAGTACATTTTTTCCCGCAGACGACGACGACCCCTCACATCTTGGAAAATATGAGATTCTCCACCCGCAAAATGAACAATCTCATGAACAGGCTCATCTTGACACATCAATGGCCCAACTACAGTCGCCTCAGTAGTTTCGGCACAGTTAACTAGCTGAGATAACCAGCCAGGAGAAACAATCACATCGTTATCAATAAACACCACGTACTTCGTCGTTACCTGCTGTAAACCCAAGTTACGAGCATGATTGGGAGAGAGATAATAATCGGTTCTGAGGTGGGTCAAATTAAGCACCCTAGCTTGATCTTGCAGATAGCGTCTGACTTTAGGGGGAGAGTTGCCATCAACATAAATTAATTTAAAGGGAAATTGGGTATGTTGATAAATGCTTTCTAGGGACTGACGGGTACAGCTGTATCTTTCTCTGGGAGTAACTACTATAGTGACATTGGTCATGGGACTTAAAACTTTGAATTTGGGCTTAATTTAAGGATTGATTTAGGGATTGAAATAAAACATTGAAAATATTGTATAAAAATGAGAATTATTCAGCTCTAGTGGGGAAAACAGTTTTAATCGTCCAGAGGTTAAACCCGAAAGAAACGCAAGATCTGGTCAACAATACGGCGATCGCCACCCACAAAATACCTTGTCGAACAACTCCAAGCAAAATAATGCCGAACAGAGCTGTGAATACGAGATCGACATAAAGAGCAACTTTAGTTTTGTCCATGGCATTGAGCAGCCAAGTAGAAGCTTGCTTAAAGGTGTAGGGAATTACGGATAAACAGATCGGGATTAAAATTGGCACGGCGGCAGACCACTTAGCACCAAAAATAATGGGCACATACCAAGGTGACAGGGCTGATTGTAGTACGACTATCGGCACTATAATCAAAGCCAGAGTCTTAAAACTATGGAAAAAATCCTGCCTTAATTTACGGCTGTTGGTTTTCGCCGCGCAGAGATAAGGAAACAGAGCCGACATAAAGGTATTGACGACATTCATCGTGATTCCCGAACCGGCATTAAAGGCAAAAAAATACAGTCCCAACTGTTCGATACCTAAGAAACGACCCACAATCAAGTAGTCCAAATTGAGTCTTAACTTATTGAGTAACTCAATGCTGACAATATTTTTGCTGTAATTGACAATCTTAGACCAGTTCTTTAACTGAAACTGACGTGGCAATTGCCAACTGTGATTGTTCCAGGCAATGGCAATCCAAGCAAATTGAGCTATGAGCATAGCCCAGACGATTGACCAGATACCCCAACCTAGTAAACAAGAGACAACAATTACTGTATTGGAAATTAAGGATTGAGCGACATTGCACAAAGCTGTAACTTTGAGCCTGTTTTCCCGCTCGATTAAGGCCAAGTGAATGGTACAAAAAGGCAGCAATAAATAGACCGAACCCGCAACTGCCAACAAAGGAGTCAGCTGGCGATCGCCGTAAAATCCTACCAGAACAGCAACAGCACACTGGAGTAAAAATAGGCTAATGCAAACAATCCACTGCACCCAATAACCTGTATTCGCCAGTTCCTCAACCTCACTTTCATCTGCCTGGACAATTTTGGCGGCTACTCCTCCCCGATGGGTAAAAACAGTAACCAATTCAAAAGTCATGTAGATGACGGCCATTAAACCATAATCTTCAGGACTAAAAACCCTCGCTAAAGTCACCGTCGTCCCCAAACGAAAGACCCGATTAATTACTTCACCAATTCCTAGCCAACCGACATTGCGGATTAACTGCCCTGAAAATAAGTCTTTGATTCTACCTACTAACATCCATCACAGTTTAATTGATAATTTAAATGAGTTAACTAGCATATACTGAATTAATTTTTGC
>JBCBIN010000161.1:0-7771 GCA_038524555.1 Cyanobacteria bacterium J06623_7
AAAATTTAATTGTTAACGAAACAATCGGGTATGGAGACTCAAAAAAATCAATTATCGACTATTTAAAACTGTCCTAACTGCTCTAACTGCTCTAACTGCTCTAACTATCCTAACTGCTCTAACTGTTGATTAGACGTCTTTTAATTCACATCAGACGCAAAGTTCGCGATGTCGTTGGCTACACTTCTTGTTTAAAACGCTCGGGAAAGCTAATAATCTTTGCCTGTTTTGATTCAAACACGATAATCGGCACAATTTTATTCACTACGGCAGTTCTAATACTGTCACGCATCTGCTTAAAGAACTTATCGTCGGGAATTGTTTGAGTAAATTCTTCCGTGCTGCTAACACGATGAATATACCCCCCATCGCTTTGCTTAACGGTAATAATTGCTTTGGCACCGCTACTGATAATGCTGGCGCATTCTTGCTGGATTGATGACTGATTTTGGCTGAGATATTCTTCGGCTTTCATGACTTTAGCTCGATCTCTTACTATTTTCTTTTTTATAGCCTATGGCTTATAGCTTATAGCTGCGAGTACGCACAGCGCTCATAACTTAAAACTCTTGAGAATTTCTAGATGCTTGGGTAACGGGGCAATAGTATTAGCTGCGATCGCTCCACTAGCCGCTACCGCCGGGATACCAATACCAGGGAAAGTAGAATCTCCACAGCACAGCAGTCCAGACAGGGGAGTAGTCGCACCAGGAAATAGAGCTTCTCCCGCTTTATGGGCCGGGCCATAAGTACCATGATGGCGGCGTAGATATCTTTGATGAGTCAACGGAGTGCCAACTAAACTTAGTTCGGTGCGATCGCGAATATCGGGAATTACTCGTTCTAGTGCTTGCCACATCACCTCTGCCCGTTCTAACTTGAGCTGCTTATAGGTTTCACTACCACGATCTAAACCCGCCCAGATTTTATAGGGTTCATTACCCGGAGTATAAACATGGATACCGTGTTTCCCGGGAGGTGCCAGACTGGGGTCTAAAACAGAGGGAATTGACATCACCACGACATTTTGGGGCGCAGTAATACCTCTATCCCAGTCATTGACAACAATGTAGTGACATTCTAAATCTTCTAATCCTGTCCCGTCGATACCCAGATGCAGATGCATAAAACTTTCACACTCAGGAATATCGGTTCTCTCGCGCACAAAACTCTCAGGCAATACTCCCGCCGGAATCATCGGTATAGTATCCCAAATCGAAGCATTAGAAACGACATGACTTGCTCTGATTTCTTTACCATTGCGTAGCTTAACTCCCACCGCCCGTCTATTCTCGACCATAATCTCGGTAACGTGGGCATTGTAAATAATTTCACCACCTCGTTTGGTCAGTCCCCGCACCAATGCCTCAACGATCGCGCCACTGCCTCCTAGGGGATAATCTAGCTGTACCCCAGGCTTGTACCATTCAGCAAACATAAACGCCATTTCCGCCCCCACCGTGCCCTCCGCCGGTAAACCAGATAGCAAAAAGCTCAATAAATCCATCCAGTTACGTATAAAGGGGTCTGTGATAATTCCGTCCATAATCTTGCTAAAGGGTCCCGTCATCCGCAAAATATTGGGCAAATGGGGCAGAGTGCTGGGTAAATATTGACCCATACTAATTGCTGCCCCCAGATCGAAACGCATTGCTAGAGGAGGTAAAGCATTGACAGCGGCGGCTAGTGGCTTCATGGTAGCCTGGAGCGATCGCCATTGTCTTACGGCATCTTCTCCTCGCAATTCTTGCAGTACCTCACAAAAATGATTGGCACCGACATAAGCATCAAAATCTCCTTCCGGTAGCCTACAGCCCCAGACATCATAATTTGCCCACTCTAAATCTTCTTCGATCGCATCTAACACCTGACGTAGGGGATTATTAGTTGGGCTAGAAGACAAGCCAGAATATAAAGAAGGACCCGAATCAAATTTATAACCATCTCGCTCAAAACTATGGGCAGCACCACCAGGAATCGAGTGACTTTCGCATACCCTTACCCGATAGCCGTATTTTGCCAGCATTGCCCCACAGCACAAACCCCCAATGCCGCTACCAATTATCACCACATCTACGCGATCGCTCATTACCTACTCTGTATCCTCTAAAAGTTGCCAGAAGCTGACTGCTTCTCTTAATAGATGGTAAGTAAGGACGGAGTAAAAAAGGAAGGGGTCATTTGCTCTTGCTGTCAAAAATCACTCTAACCTAAGAATTTTTTCCAGGTAAAATTGACTCTGAGAAGCAATAAACATCTTATTATAGAAACATTAACCAATAAAAGATAACAGAAATTGTTGATTATCTCATTACTTTTATTGACATAGGTTATATTTTTATTTGGGGTCGAATATGATGGTGGCTGATATCAGTTTTATTGCCTCATTATATTTACTGAGATATTAATTATGTCCCTTGATTTAAATGAAGATAATAGTCGAGAACCAAGAACTTTAGTTTGGTCGCAACGCAACATTCAGAATTTTGTTTATAACTCCTGTCTGTATGAATTTGAAGATATTATTGCGGCAGTAGATCGGGTGGATACCATTGCCCCAGAGCAGTACGATCTTTTAGGTAGGGGCGTAAAAAAAATTGTTAAAAGTCAGACTAGGCAGTTTCCTTTTCTAACTAAGATTAATCCCTATCGCCAAAAAATAAGTTTAGCTAAAGACTACGATGTTTTCTTTACCATAATTGATTTTCCCTGGAATATATCTTCGATTAATTTACTAGATAACCGACGAGACAAAAGCAAATTTTCTGTTTGTTATCTCATCGAGCTATGGCGTAGAGATATTCCCCAATTAAAAAACTTTTTAGAATTTTTCCAAGACTTCGATCTAATTTGTTTGGGTCATTCAGAAATTGTCG
Source organism: Cyanobacteria bacterium J06623_7 (assembly GCA_038524555.1). Classification (GTDB taxonomy): domain Bacteria; phylum Cyanobacteriota; class Cyanobacteriia; order Cyanobacteriales; family Xenococcaceae; genus Waterburya. The sequence goes on from JBCBIN010000161.1 coordinate 2,877, forward strand.
CCGAAGTTGAGGCCATTACCAAAGTCCCCTGTATGTATCTAGCTCCAGGGGTCGATACGGTTAAATTTTATCCCAACCCCCAACAACAGCGATCAATCGATCTGGCTAATTTAGGTCGGCGTTCTGACATAACTCACCAAGCCTTATTAGAACTAGCGGAAACGAGCGACTTTTTCTATTTTTATGAATATTCTAGTGGATCCGACCTACGTAATAGTCAGCATCAACACCATCGCACTCTCGTAGCCAATACCCTCAAGAGTAGCCGTTATTTTATTACCAACCACGCCAAAATCAATCAGCCAGAACAAACTCAGGGACAGATTGAAATTGGCTACCGTTTTTTTGAAGGTGCCGCAGCAGGCAGCGTTTTACTAGGCTGTCCCCCTAAAAATAAAGCTTTCGAGCAATATTTCAATTGGGATAACGCCGTAATTCCCATTGCTTTTGACGAGCCGAGTATTGCCGATACGATCGCCGAACTGGATGCACAGCCAGAACTATTACAGCAAATTCAGACTAACAACGTGGTCAATTCTCTACGTCAGCATGATTGGGTATACCGTTGGGAACAGGTTCTCACTCAGCTTGGTTTGTCCAGCACGGAGGTCATGGAAGAGCGCAAAATATTTTTACAGCAGCTAGCACAGGCTCACTTATCCAGCAGTCAGTCAAGTCCGATCACGACAGAAAATCCTGTCCCCGCAATAGAACTAGAACAGCTACCCTAACTCAAGTCAATATCTCGTAGCAGATAAGACCATCAGAGAGGCTCTTTTTCGGGAATGCCCACCGCACGAGGGAATTTTTTCGGAGTGGATTTATGTTTGCGGAGGTAAATACAGTGACGCACCCCATTACTAAGAGGAGTCCCCCAAGGGTGAATCAGTTCGATACTGCTACCTAACTGTTCGGCAGCAGCGGCTAAACTCTCGGTATCAGCTGGGCTCCAGTGCCCCCGGTAGAGAATAGCCAATCCTCCCCGCTTAACAAAGGGTAGGCTATATTCAGCACATACAGATGGTTTACTCACGGCTCTAACGGTAGCGATATCGTAGCTGGCTCGATCGCCGGGTATTTGGCCGAGTTCTTCCGCTCTAGCAATAATGCCCGTAGCATTATTTAACTCTAATTTGGCGATCGCCTCGTTGACAAAATTGATTTTTTTGCGGGTAGAGTCGAGTAAGGTTATCTGCCAGTGGGGAAAAGCGATCGCCAAGGGTAAGCCAGGAAACCCCGCCCCCGTACCAATATCAATTATCTGTAACTGCCGCTCTAAAATATCTTCGATGCCGACTATCCCAGAAAGGGAATCCCACAGGTGTTTCTCCCAAAATTCTCCCGGCTCGACAATCCGCGTGAGGTTTTGTAGGCGATTTCCCTCTATTACTTGGCGATAAACCTGCTGAAATAGCTGCTCTTGTACTTCGTTGGGTTGCCAGCCAAGAGATTCTAACCAGACCCGATTTAGTGATGGTAGGGCATTTGTTTCAATCTGACTCATAGACTTGTTTGAGGTTATCGGTTCAGGGTAGCTGGTTCAATAGACTGGAGTATGCCGCGATCAATCGTCCAACAGCGATCGGCTATCTCAATTAATTCTCCCGGATCGTGAGTTACCACCAATAGCGTCCAATGCTGCTTGAGTTTGGCTAGCAACTTGGCTAGTTGAATCCGCATCGACCAATCTAAACCGGCGGTGGGTTCATCCAGCATCAAAACATTAGGCTGGCGAATTAACTGTACCGCTAAAGCCAGACGACGCTGCTGTCCTCCGCTAAGAGCGTGAGGCGAAATCTGGAGAGATATCTGCTCTAATCCTACCTCGCTTAAAGCATCTCTCACTTTTTTTAGGTCTAACTCGGGATGACCCAAGCGCAATTCTTCTAATACAGTGCCACCACAAAAGTGCCGTTCGGGAAATTGAAATACCAACCCTGCTAGTTGTTGGAGTTCTAGGTCGGAAAGCTCTTTAGTCCGCCAGAATATTTTGCCCTTACTGGGTTCGGCCAATCCCGCCAAAATTTCGAGGATCGTCGTCTTGCCCGAACCGCTAGCGCCGACTATTAGACCTAAATTCTGAGCTGGTAACTCTAGGTTAATATCCTTTAGAATCGGTTGAGGAGTTGCCGCAGGATGATAAATCAAATTTTGCAAACGTAGCATTACTAAATAAGCTAGGGTTTTCGCTTCTAATTATACGCGCTTAAATTGAGCAAAATTAGCGGCTAGTGGGGGGTCAGATTGCCATGATTGACTCTGATATCCTGACAGTTTTCTGGAACTAGATTATTATTAACCACGTCTTATTTTTATGAATCTTACTAATAATCATTGTTGGGCATCTATGACTTTTAAACCTATGACTTTTAAACCTAAATTTATTGGTTCTAAAAACAGGTTAAAGCGAGGACTATTGGTAATTCCTTTAGCTGCTTCGATGCTCCTTAGTCTGAGTAACTTTGCTGCCTGGGGTAAAGACCCTTTTCGCGATAAAAATGCGCGGGATATTGGCAAACATACCGAAAAGGCATTTGAGACGATTTTTTTAGAAGGTAACTACAAGGCGGTAACGGAAGATTTGAGTAAAGCCGAAGCAGAAGAACCCAACGAACCTCTAGCTTATGCCATGCTGGCTTCTTTGGCCTATACCGAAAAAGATTGGGAGACAATCAAGCAATATGCCGACAAAACTCTTGAATCAGCTTTAACTCTCAGTGAAGCCGACCCGGTGCGGGGTAACCTTTATCTAGGAGTGGGTCATTTTCTCGATGGCGCTTATATATATGAGAAAGAAGGTGCCCTGCCAGCTATTAATAAATTACAGCAGGTGTTTAAGTATTTGGAACGAGCCGAAGATGCTGACCCCAACGACCCCGAACTAAATCTGATTAAAGGCTATATGGAATTATTATTAGCCGTTAACCTGCCGTTTTCTAGTCCGGAACGGGCGATCGCGCGCTTCGAAGATCGTGCCGCCCCCAATTACTTAGTCGAACGTGGTTTAGCCGTAGCCTATCGCGACCTCAAAGACTATGACAACGCTTTGAAATATGCCAATAAGGCGATCTCCACTGCGCCAGAAAACCCAGAACACTACTATCTCAAGGGGCAAATTCTGCGTAAGTTGGGCAAGCAAAAGCAAAGCGTCAAAATTCTTAATGAAGCGATCGCTAATTTTGAATTAGCCTTAGCCAAATCTGAACAGCTACCGGAATTTGTGCTAGAAACCCTTGAGCGGGAACATCGCAAAGCCCAAGAAAAAGTTGTCGAAATTGAATCGGCAAGGCAAAATTAATCTGTTCGACTGAACCATAATTATGACTAAATAATTTGCTTGGGGATCGCTGATAGTAATCTCTAAATTATCCGCAGATTAAAACAAAATTACTATCTAGGGTTGGTTTGAGCTAACCTGAGGATTAGTTAAGCCTAAATATTTAATAGTTACGAGTTATTAGCTATTTGCGATTATTTATCTAAATTAAGATTAACCTGATTAATAATAGAATAATTTTTTATTTATCCATTATTTATGAGTCCGATCGTCTTTTTAGCTCTAGTGGCGGGATTAGTGTTACTGGTGATAGGGGCAGAATTTTTGGTCAAGGGTGCATCCAGAGTAGCCGCTATTCTCAATATTCCTCCTCTGATTATCGGTTTGACCATCGTGGCATACGGTACCAGTGCTCCGGAAATGTCCGTTAGCATTATGTCTAGTTTCTCTGCCGAAAGCGTCGATATTGCGATCGGGAATGTGGTCGGTAGCAATATCTGTAATATCTTACTCGTGCTGGGTCTCTCTTCCGTCGTCGCCCCCCTAATCGTCACCAAGCAGATTATCCGCTCTGATGTGCCAATTATGATTGGCGTTTCTCTACTCTTATTTATGTTTGCCCTCGACGGTCAAATTAGTCGGGCAGACAGTATTATTTTATTTATTGGCGGCGTTGTCTACACTCTCTCGTTAATCTACCAAAGCAGCAAACAGGGCAGGGAACAAGATGAGTTTGACGAGGAATATAGCTTTAACGATCCTGTCACCCCAATGCTCTGGGTCAAAAACATTATTTATATTATTGGTGGCTCGGCACTATTAATCTTAGGCTCTAGCTGGCTGGTCAATTCTGCCGTAACGATCGCCGAATTTTTTGGCGTTAGCAAACTGTTGATCGGTCTGACTATCATTGCTTTGGGAACTTCTTTGCCAGAGCTAGCTACCTCGGTAGTTGCCAGTCTGCGGGGGGAGAGAGATATTGCCGTAGGGAACGTCTTGGGTAGCAATATTTTTAATATCTTGGCAGTGTTGGGTATTGCCGGAACTATTTCTCCCAACGGAATTAGTGTTAGCCCCTCGGTAATCAATTTTAGCGCCCCGGTGGCGATCGCTGTAGCTTTTGCCTGTCTGCCTATTTTTTATTCGGGCAAACAAATTGATCGCTGGGAAGGTTTATTATTTCTGTTCTACTATCTGGCTTATAATGGCTATCTAATTTTGGATGCTTTTAGTAGTCCCATTTTGCCTCCATATGTCAACGTCATGCTGTGGATAGTTATCCCCCTGACTGTGATTGCCTTGGTTACCGTGACCATCATGGAAAAACGAGCCGAGAAAAGTAAGCTCGGCTAGAACTAAATCCCCAAATCCGAACAATTTTGCTTTTATAATTATTTTGAGTTACATTGATAATTCAATAATATTTTGAGGTGAACGATTATGCCTGTCTTGGCGATGCAAGTCATCGGCACGGAGCAACATCCCAACGCTGATGCTTTACGCCTATATACTATGTATGCACCGGAAGTAGAGAGCGTACAGATTATTGCCAACTTAGATAACGTCTATCAAATCGACGATTTAGTAGCGGTGGCTTTATCGGGTTCGGTTTTAAAAG
>JBCBIN010000162.1:0-7735 GCA_038524555.1 Cyanobacteria bacterium J06623_7
AAGGATTCAAAACTTTTTATTATTGCTTACAAGGTTTAGGTTCTTTTGCCTTAAACTACCTGAATAGCCTGAGGATAAGCTTAGCGTTAGTTTTATTGCCAGGTAATTATCGATAGGGCGACGATTTTAGCTAAGATTTAACTAACTCATCAATTATTAACCACAGTTTTGTCACGATATTTGTTTGATTTTTACGCCTATCTAGAATTTTTGCCGGCTGATGATAGATAGACAAAATATTGCTCGCGGTGCCTTCTTCATTATCGCTTCCGAACTCAGTTTTGCCCTCAGTGCGGCCATTATCAAATTAGCTTCCGGCTCATTATCCAATGAAGCCATCGTTTTTTTTCGCAATCTGTTTGGGCTGGCTTTTCTGCTACCGTTAATTCTGCAAGGTGGTGGCTTAAGCATGCTAAAAACCGAACGTTTACATCTGCATCTATTGCGGGCGGGTTTTGGCATGGGAGCAATGTACTGTTTCTTCTATGCTCTCGGTCAAATACCCCTAGGGGACTCGATGCTGATTAAGTCAACTATCCCGCTAATCATTCCCTTTATGTCGGCAATTTGGCTACAAGAAAAAATTACGCCCCAGATAATCGTGGCAGGAGTAATTGGCTTTTTAGGTGTCTTTTTGATTCTTCAACCCGACGGTAATACTAACTGGGCGAGTTCGATCGCTTTAACTAGCAGCTTTTTTGCCGCGATCGCTTTTGTTACAGTGCGTAAGATGTCGGTAAGTGAACCACCCCTAAGGATTGTGGCTTATTTTGCTATTTTTGGGCTGACTATTTCTTCCGTACCCATGCTCTTAAACTGGCAACCACCAGATTTGCAGCAGTATATTATGCTCATTGGCGTTGGCTTAACTACAACCATCGGACAGCTATGTTTGACTCGCGGCTATCAAAATGCCCCGGCATCTAGCGTCGGCATCTTTACCTATACTTCAGTCCCCTTTGGTACTTTTCTAGGATGGTTGATTTGGCAAGAAATTTTAGATATTAACTCTTTATTTGGTGCGGCTTTAATTATCTTAGCCGGCATTATTGTTTTAAAAACTAAAGCTGATCGCAGTCGAGTTAAAAACAATGAATAATGAACAGTCAAAAGTATTATAAAGAAGCTAGTGGCAAAGAAGTGCTAACACCGGGTCGTGAAACAACAGCTAATCAAGTTTCCAGGTCAATTTAATGTTAGAGATCTCCGAACAAATTATTATTCCCGACAATGAAATCGAGCTAAAAGCGGTCCGCAGCCAAGGTGCTGGCGGTCAAAACGTAAATAAGGTAGCGACGGCAATTCATCTCCGTTTTGATGTTAAAACTTCGTCCTTGCCCTATCTCTGTAAAGACAAGCTTTTACGTCGGCTCAATCAGTCGCAAATTACTAAAGATGGGGTGATTATTATTAAAGCCCAGCAGTTTCGGACACAACATCAGAATAAGGAAGATGCCCTTCAGCGTTTAAAAACCACGATCCAAAAAGCGATCGCCAAACGTAAAAAGAGACGACCCACTAAACCGTCTAAGGTAGCTAAAAGAAAGCGTCTGGATAATAAAAAGAAACGTAGCCAACTTAAAGCCTCTCGACGCAAGGTAGACTACTAAATAATTCCTCATCTCAAATCTTTATTTAAAATACTCAAAATGACTAAAGCTGTAGTTAAGTTTTCGTCCGAAGACTGTGGTACTTGCCACAAAATGTCGTTTTATGATGCGAAAGTTGCTCAAGAGTTAGAGCTAGAATTTATCGATGTCAAAATGCAGGATACTGCCACCTATCGTAAGTACAGACAAATTTTGATGGCGCAATATCCCGATAAAAAAGATATGGGTTGGCCTACTTATATCATCTGTGAGTCTCCCGAAGCTGATTTTAAAATTATGGGAGAGGTTAAAGGCGGACATCCAAAAGGAGAATTTCGCAAACGCTTACAGGCAGTACTAGCGGGATAACCAGTATCAGCATCATTAAGTTGGCAGTATTGAAGGTGACGCGGTTCTATAATCTCTTTACACAAGAATTGTCGAGATAGAATCACCAGTCGCCAATCAACAGTCCCTCGAATAGAAAAATCAGAAGGTTCGGGAGTTAATTAAAACGGCTATCTCTCGATCGCTCTATTAGTTGTTTTTACCCTTAAAAACCATCCGCACTCCCTGTTTGGGTGCGAGGGTAACTCCTCGTCTGGCTTTTGCTTCAGGCTTATTGCTAGCTAACTCTAAGTCATATTCGCTAACGATGGTAGCTAGGGCAAGCTTGAGTTCTAACATGGCTAATGCCTCGCCAATACAGCGGCGTTTGCCACCACCAAAGGGGAAAAATTCGTAAGCATCAAATTCTCGTTCGAGAAAGCGTTCGGGCTTAAACCGCTCGGGTTCGGGAAAAATATCTGCCCGCTGATGCATGAGATAAATGCAGCCCATGACGATCTGACCTGTTTCGAGCTGATAGCCCATCAAGTCGGTAGGCTCTAAAACTGTGCGGGGAAAAGTCAACATGGCTACGGGATAAATCCGCAGGGTTTCCTTACATACGGCATCGAGATAAGGCAGTTTAGCGATCGCCATCGAGTCGGCATTTGTCCCCAAGCTAGCAATTTCAGCCCGTAATTTAGCTTTAATCTCAGGGTAACGGTGTGTCCAATATAGTCCCCAGGCGATCGCTGTCGCGGTAGTCTCATGTCCCGCTAACATTAGGGTCATCAATTCATCCCGCAGCTCGTAATCTTTCATGCCTTCTCCCGTTTCGTCTTGCGCCGACATCATTAGAGATAAAATATCCTGGCGCTGACTACAGTCTTCGGTTCTGCGGGTGGCTATTTCCTGATAAATGGCTTCATCAATCGCTTTTTGTTGACGCACGACGTTACCCCAAGGACTCCAAGCACCCCAATCTTGCTGCAAACCAGGCAAAAATAGAAATGCCGAGGTGAGAGTCGATTCAAAAATATTAGCTAGTTTGGCAATGCGTCGCTTTAAATCTTCCGAGCGATCGTTATCTTGTAAACCATATACTGCCTCAAAAATCACCTGTAGCGAAACTTCTTGAGTTAAATCTCGTGCCGTAAAAATTTGGTTGGGCTGTAGTCCATCAATAATATTGCGGGTCAAATTACAGATAATCTGACCATAGGTTTCCATTCTGGCTCCATGAAAGGGCGGCAATAATAGCTTACGTCTTTTTCTGTGGCGATCTCCTTCAATCAATAATAGAGAATTATCGCCAACCAACGGCTGCAATAAAGCATTATCTTTACTTCCCGCAAAAAATTTCGCGCGATCGCTCGTAACCATCTGTCGCATACCGGCGGGATGATTAACAAAAATATAGCTATCTCCCCCAGTAATATCAGCATGAAAGATATCAGGTGCCTGTGCTAATGCCGCATCCATATATTTATCGGGCTGGGCAATCCACTGGATTCTCTGCTTGAGAGACGATTGCTTAAGGCGGGGAATTGATTTGAGAGCCATAGGTAAATAAATATTAAGCGCATTATTATTAGTTTAATAATATTTCTGCCTAAGCTGCGGCGACTATGCTCTCAGAAGTTGATGTTATGCCCCTGTTGACTGTTGACTGTTGACTGTTATATTCTCTATCCTTTAAAACGTTTACTAATCAGTTCTCCGGTGGCAATTCCCGAAAGAACAGCTCCTTCAATTTTGGGCGAGACAAACCCATCTCCTGCAAGAATGAGAGGAATTTCTGATAGAGCTAAATTTGGCTGAGAGTGGCAAGTTCTGGGTTGGCTATAGCGCCAGCGGTGTACCTGATATTTAATTACCGCCGAACCTAAATAGTCGGCAGCAGCAGTGAGAAGTTTATAGGCGATTTCCGCATCATCGCTATCCCAATAATATTCACTAAAGTCAGAACTAGATTGAAGCGTCACGGCATAACCGTTGGGAGAAATACCCTTTTGATGGTTATCCCCCAACCAGACTAGTTCTTGTTCTTCTAAAGCTAAGCCTCCCGGCGCGGGAATAGCACTTGGCTGCTCTAATAAAGCTAAAACAGCAATAGAGGATGCATAGGTAATGCTTTCCAAGATAAATCTGACATCTAAAGGCAAAACTATTAACGAAACGTCTAGTAAGTCTAAAGATTGGGGCACGGGAGGAGTTAGCAGCAGCATCTCGCTAAGATACTGTTCGCCGTTTTCTGTTTCTACCGTCCATTGTTTATCGTAATTGACTTTAACTACTTTGCAGCCAGTACGAACATCTAGATCTTGCGCCAAATACTGGGCAATACCGCGAGTTCCATTAACTCCGCAATAGCGGGGTTTACCATCCGTGATGCCAAATCCTCGACTCCACTCTTTAATAACGTTATTTTCTAGCCAATCATCAATCCAAACCTGGAATTTACTGCTCTTGGCGCTGAAGTATTGCGTCCCATAATCAAAGACTCCCTCAGTAGAATTTTCATGGCTCACTCGTCGAGTTGCTGTTCTTCCACCAATACCTCGACCCTTATCTAAAACAGTGGCACTAATTCCCTTACGCTGCAAAATTGTCGCTGTAATTAATCCCGTGAGTCCACCACCGACAATAATACAGGCAGTTTTTTCGGGTGTGCCCTTGTTTGAGGATAAAAGATCGCTACTACTGGTCATTGCTTAAAATTATTGCTTGATTTAATCGCTAATTTTTCAAGGCATTGCAAACTCGCACGCAAGTTTATAGCCTAAATTGTATTTAACTATATTGAACTTTTGGGCTATAACGATCATTTTAAATGACTGAGATTATCGATACAAACTCACTAATATTTAATTGTTATTTATCTTAGAGTTTTGCGTATATTTACTTAACAATAGCTGGCAACGTGGTTGTTTTGATCGAATAAAAGAAATATGCCTCTAGCCAACATTGAATTTTAACTATAGTTACTATTATTTCTATTGTTATTTAGTTACCAACAATCTAATCATAAAAAAGTTATGCTAGCTAAGATTAGCTGAGCAAAGAATCTACATTTAGATCGCCATAACTGCAAATACCCCAACAAGTTGAATTACGGCAGCGATTTAAAATTGACCAGAGAAGCAGACAAGGCTTAAGATTTCTGGAAGTTTTTGGCGATCGCGTCGGCAATTAGCAAATATGTAGATTAGACAACAAAGCCGATCTTGCTCTTTTCAGTATATTTACCGTCATACAAGTATATTTACCTAATAAGTTATCTATTTATCTAGCTCTATTAGGAATGCGCTTAAAATCGTTTAGTTTTATTTTTTCTCCCCGTACTGTATCTCTAATCGCCATCAGTATTATTCTTAATTTGCATAGCTCTCAATCTCATGGGGCGAGTCCTCTTTCTTCACTCAAACACCATCCCGAAGAACTGGATAAAATAGGGTCTAGCCTTACCTTCAGTTCCCAGGGAGCTGCAACCAAACAGTCCTTCGCCTCGAGTCTAACCGTACTGCCAGAGACAACTAACCTAATCAAAGAGTTTGAAGGATTTCGTTCTTACGCTTATATCGACTCTAGCGGTTTACCCGTAATTGGCTATGGTCAGAGTCGAGTCAACGGCAGAACAGTAACTATGGGTCAATATATCAGTCGGGAACAGGCCAATGTAGCCCTTCAGAAAGAGCTATACCATATTCAAAAGTTGGTTTTAGCTAATGTAAAAGTAGACTTAAACCCCTATCAGCTGGGGGCGTTAACTTCTTTAGTCTATAACGCTGGAGTAGTAACAGTTAAGAACAGCACCCTAGTCAGAAAGCTTAATGCCGGAGATTATCTTGGCGCATCGCGAGAATTTGTCCGTTGGAATAAAGCTAATCGCGGTGGCAAGCTAGTGGTGTTCCCCGGTTTGACAAGAAGAAGAATTGCCGAACAGCAGCTTTTCTTAACTCCCTACAATAATTTGGCTAGCAATAACTAACAACGGTGTAGAGCAGTTAGATCTGTTTATAGACTAAGCAGCTCGGGAAATAGGACACGGTATTTAAGCTGCCGTGTTTTTTTGTTCTTTTAAATATGCAAAAACTGATTTATCACCAATATCTGGGTCGATCGCCTGAGTCATTTTCCGAATTGCAAAAATACTAAAACCAATAGACCAAGCCCCCAGTAATGCTTGTTCTGCTTCAATCGGTAAGATGCCCGCCATGTGACCTAAAAGTAGTATGGGAACAATCGGTGTCAAAATCTTTGTTTCTAGTCGATTGAAACAAAAGGCTTCTTTAAAATATATCCCGGTGAGAGCAGCAAAAGTAAAGCCTGTGCCAAACAAAGTTAGTGGATGCTGGTAGATATAAAGAGCCAGAGGTTCTGGATGAGATATGGCGATCGCCAAAGTTGCTACTGTACCGATCGCCCAAAAAGCCTGTAAAGCCAAATGAAGTGGTTTTAAATAGATATGAATAAAATAGAGACTTACTCCCAATCCGGCAGAAAATAACACAAACAGCGGTGTTATGGCCGACAGCGCCCCCCATCCCCACAAAAAATAGAGGTTACTGGCGATCGCAAAACTAACTGCTGCTACGATTAACCCAGCACGATAAATAATTACCTCCAGGCGATCGCGTTTGGTAATTGTATATTCGCCGAATTGTCCTTGATAGGTTTGTGGTTTTCGATCTAAAAGAGCAATCATAGATTCATTAATGCGAACAATATTTTGACCCAACAACTAGATTTTATGAAGTTTCAGAGATAAGTAACCCTTTTCATTATAAAAATGTTATCTTATATATCTGTTAGGCATACACTATATTTTTAAAATAAAAAGTACATGATGAACAATAAACGCGCCAAAGCCGTAAAAAATGCTTACAATAGCCATCGCGAAAGCATGCGCCGGAGTTTAAGCGCCAGACTAGAAGCAGCTAGAGCCAATGGCAATGAGAGTTTAATTAAGCAGCTAGAAGCCGAAGCTAAATATCTACACCTGTAAACATATAAAAAATTAGCGCTCGAACTACACCGAAACGATAAATTGCTCGGCGCCATACAGCTAAACGTCAGAGAGAGATTAATCCTCTCTTTTTTTTTGCCGATGCGAGAAAGATAATAAGCGGTTTAGACTAGCTAAACAAAGTTTTTATTTTCATGGCGGCTGTTTAGACCCAGCAATGATTATTGTCTGTTATTATAATTAAGCCGTTGTCAGGAGAGGTGGCAGAGTGGTCGATCGCGCTCGACTTGAAATCGAGTGTACGCAAGTACCGTGGGTTCGAATCCCACCCTCTCCGTTGGAAAACGATAAGTATAAGTTTTATAGTTTGTGTAAGAAGAATCATGTACATTCACACTTTATTTGTCATCGGTAACAAATTATTGTCGCCGTAACAGATTAAATGTCTTTTAACTTCCGATGAACATAAATTCAAAGGAAAGGGTGGGATTCGCTTTCAGCTTAAAAAACTTCTTCTTGATCGAAGATGATTCAGTAAGCACTACTATAGTAAACCCATATCCTTGTTGCTGGGAGCGCACCTTATTCCTACTAGTCAAGCTAGCAGCAGCATCAGGGAAAGTAGTTACCAGAGAAAGCAGGATTACCAAAAAAGCAATCAAACTAACCCAAATTTTTCGCAGTACAGAGGTTAAAATATGAACTACGGCACTGTTAAAGATTATGAATTTATCTAGGTACAGATTCAGGAAACTAAGTCTTGTTGCTTTTATGGGACTGTAAAATAATTTGTGTCAAAGGTTAAAACAAGAACGCAAGAACTAATTAACTGAGACACAGAACATGACCT
>JBCBIN010000163.1:0-7722 GCA_038524555.1 Cyanobacteria bacterium J06623_7
CAAGAAAACCTGGTGTTTCAGCACTAGAAGCAGATTGGCCACAGCTCGTATTTTTGAATAAATTATTTTATTTATAGTCAACGTTACTCGACTTTATCAATTGGGTATTCTAAGATTGTCGCTGTTCGACTTTAGTGTTGTTGATAATGCATGAACCAGCTCAATTCTATCGATTCGGGTCGAGATTCAATTAAATTTTTTGCGGACAGGTTGCCTGAAATATTAGGTGAACTATCTTATGCAGAAGAGAACAACTGCTTAAAAGTTGTGTATAACTCTACCGTTTTCTTTATTCACTTCAATGAAGGACAGCTGGTATACGCGACTAATTCTGTCGCGCCATTCGAACGGCTAGAGCGCCATCTGCGTCGTCTGAGCAATCAGAATCCTCAGATTAACAACTCAGTTATCAAAGCCCCACGACAAAAGTTTACTAACGACTTACACCTATACACTAGCTTTCCGACTGATTATCAAAGTATTATCTGGTTACTAAGAGCTGGTTTTATCACAGAAGAAGAGAGCATCACATTAATTCGCCGGATTACAAGGGAAGTATATGAGTCTTTTATGTGTCTGCCAAATTTGCAGAAATATAAAGTCATTCCCCGGGCGAGCAAGATCGAAGAACTTTGTCGTTTTGAGGTTACTAGCTATACAGCACAGTGTCGCCAGAGGCTCAAATCTTGGGATGCTTTTTCCGATTGCGTTTCCTCATCTTATCAGCGTCCCTATTTGGTTTCTGCCCTAGATCAGAAAATTTCGACTCTTTCCCCGCAGCAGAATCAAACGATCTGTAAACTGCTTAAGGGCTTAAACTTCCGTCAAATCAGCGCCGTAATCGATCGAGATGAGCTGATTGTCGCCAAGATCTTATATCCTTCCATGCAGGATAATACGATTATCGTCCGCGATCCTAAGCCGCCATTCGATTTGCTGCCCAGTTTACCCCAGCAAAAAGATGCTTTTGAACTTCCCTTGGCTCCCGATTGGCATGGCGAAGATAACGAATTTTGTATCAACTCCCACAGCAAACAAACCATAGTCGCTTTAGAAAACACTTGGAAGATAGCTTATGTCGATCACGATTTAGCCGCACAAGAGAGCTTAGGCCAACATCTGGAACAAAATTTGTTTGCTACTCTTGCCATTACAGATGCGATGAATGCTTTTGCCGAATTAATCGAGTTTAAGCCCAACCTAATTTTCTTACAGGCTGAAATGCCCGAGCTTGATGGTTACGAACTTTGTTCTCTGCTACGAAATCATCAGGATTTACGCTCTGTACCCATTATTATGGTGAGCGAGTCATTAAAAAAAATTAATGAAGCCAAGTCCAAACGTGCAGGGGCGACGGAAAATATCGCTAAGCCTTTAGACCGAACTAAATTGCTAACTACAATTTGGCAATATCTTCAATAACAAGCTATTGGCTATTGACTATCAGCTTTAAGTTTCGAGCTGACTAGATAAATTAATCCTCTCGGGCTTGGAGATTGAGTAGCTGTTGAAAGCTATCCTTGCTGGGTAGGGAAGATTGCGCTCCATGTTTGGTTACGGCTAAAGCTCCACCTACTGTTGCCCAGCGTACTGCTTCCGGTAGTTTCTGACCCGATGCTAGGGCTGCGGCTAAAGCACCGTTGAAAGCATCTCCCGCCGCTACGGTATCGACGACATTGACATCAATCGGTTTAATCCAGTAGCTTTCTGTCTTGTTGCTATATAGAGAGCCTTGACTGCCAAGGGTAATAATGACGTTTTTAACTCCCATCTGCTGGAGGGAAGAAGCTGCTTGTCTGGCGGTAGTTACACCATCGACTGTAAAACCGACTAACTGACTGGCTTCAATCTCGTTGGGGGTAATAATGTCAATTAGACTATATAGTTCTTCAGGTAAATTAGCGATCGCGGGGGCAGGGTCTAAAATTAATAAACAGTCATGAGCTTTTGCTTCTCGGGCGGCAGCAATTACGGTCGCAATGGGAATGCCTAATTCGAGGAGGACAATTTTTGCTTGGGGCAACAACTTTTTAAACTGCTCGATTTCTCGTTCTCGGACTAAATTATTGGCTCCCGCCGCACAGGCAATAGTATTCGCCCCCAAACGATCTACAACAATAGATGCTATCCCCGAATAGGTATGAGGGTTGACGGTAATCCCCGCTGTATTAACCTTTTCTGTCTGGAGGTTGGTAATTAAAGTTTGACCGAAAGTATCATCTCCTACCTGACCGACCAAACTTACAGGGATTCCCAGCTTAGAAATAGCCACAGCTTGATTTGCGCCCTTCCCCCCAGCAGCGGCAAAAAAGCGATCGCCGACGGTGGTTTCTCCCTTTATTGGTAAATGAGGAACCTCGATGGTTAGGTCTAAATTGATACTGCCCAAGACAACTACGGTCATGACTTATCTCTAATTCATCTCGACTTAATGATTATATACGTCTAACAGTTAGCAGTGAACAGTGAACATTCAACAGTACTGTTAGGGCATACCATCAATAGTGGTAAAAAATTAATCCTCTTTCATAAGATAGCTTTTAACTTGCTCGATTGGATACCCTAATTAATAACGCTATAGTGCAATACTTAACCAATTCATGTCTCATTTCTATTTTGATGCCGAATCGAGCGAGCGCAAATTTGAACTGCCTGGATCCAAACCTCACTACAATCCAGATCGCCCCGGACAAGTAGGTCATATCTACCTCGATCTTAGCTTAGATTTTGACCAGCAAAGCTTTGAGGGAACCTGTACAACGACTATTATTCCTGTAAGAGCGGGAATTGATCGCCTGACAATGGATGCAGTAGATTTGGCGATCGCGTCTATTTTGGTCGATGGAATCAGCCAGGAGTTTGATTACGATGGCGAACAAATTGAGATTTATCTCCAGCAGCCGACCACCACCGCCGCAATTAAGGTAGAGATTGCCTACTCTGTAGACCAGCCACAACGGGGACTATATTTTATTCAGCCAACGGCAGACTATCCCGATAAGCCAACTCAAGTGTGGACGCAAGGAGAAGATGAAGATTCCCGCTTTTGGTTTCCTTGCTTTGATTACCCCGGACAGTTAGCGACCTCAGAAATTCGGGTCGAGATTCCCACAGGCATGATGGCAATTTCCAACGGGGAGTTAGTTAACACCGAAGTCAAAGGAGATCGCCTTGTCTATCACTGGTCGCAGCAGCAGGTACACCCCACTTACTTAATGACTCTAGCGGTGGGGGATTTTGGGGTAATTGAAGATGAGTGGCGCGGCAAACCCGTTAACTACTACGTTGCCAAAGGCCGAGAAGCTGATGGTAAACGCAGCATGGAGAAAACGCCCCGCATGGTCGAGTTTTTGTCCCATAAATATGGCTATGACTATCCCTATCCTAAATACGCTCAGGTATGCGTTGATGACTTTATCTTTGGCGGTATGGAAAACACCTCTACTACCCTGCTGACAGATCGCTGTTTGCTAGATGAACGAGCGGCAACGGATAATATGCGTACCGAAAGTCTGGTGCTGCACGAATTAGCCCACCAGTGGTTTGGGGATTTAGTCGTAATTAAACATTGGTCTCACGCCTGGATTAAGGAGGGAATGGCTTCCTATGCCGAAGTCTTCTGGACGGAAGCGGAATATGGCAAAGACGATGCGGCTTATTATCTGCTGAATGAAGCTCGAGCTTATATCTCTGAAGACAGTACTCGTTATCGCCGTCCCATTGTTACCAACGTCTATCGAGAAGCGATCGAACTATACGATCGCCATTTATATGAAAAGGGTGCCTGTGTCTATCATATGATTCGAGCAATTTTAGGGGATGAACTATTCGATAAGGCAATTCGCACCTTTGTGAACGATAACGCCCATAAGACAGTCGAGACAGTAGATTTATTGCGGGCGATCGATAAGGCGACGGGCTATAATCTCATGTTCCTCTTTGATCGCTATGTCTTCCGTGGGGGACACCCCGACTATAAAGTGGCATACGTCTGGGATGGGGACAGTAAGCTTGCTAAAGTGACCGTCACTCAAAAGCAAGCCCAGAAAGATAACGAAAGCAAAGAACTATTCGATCTAAAAATTCCCGTCGGCTTTGGCTATCTTACTAAGGATATTGCTCGACTAGAACTCAAAACCTTTTCTCTGCGAATTCATCAAGCCGAACAAAGCTTTTATTTTCCCCTAGAGAAAAAGCCCGATTTTATTAGCTTTGACGTTAATAATAACTTCCTAAAAACCGTACAATTACAATACCCCGTTGCCGAACTCAAAAAACAGCTCAAACACGACCCCGACCCAATCTCACGCATCTATGCGGCGGGTGCTTTAGCCAAAAAGGGTGGCTTGGAGGCAATTAAAGCTTTAGCTCGATCGTTAACTGAAGATACTTTCTGGGGAGTCCGGGTTGAAGTGGCGAAAAAACTCGGCAAAGTTAAGCTTCATGATGCATTCATCGCCCTACAGAATGGTTTAAAAGACGAAGACACTCGGGTACGTCGAGCCGTAATTGGGGTGTTGAGTAACTTTAAAACTGCTGCTAGCTATGAAACATTAGTTAACTACCTCCAACAAGGAGATTCTAGCTACTATACCGAAGCTGCTGCTGCCAGAAGTTTAGGCGGTATGCTATCTGGTAATCTTAAAGATAAACAAGCTGAGGTGATCGCTTTACTCAAAGAAGTATTAGAACAACGCCAGGGTTGGAATGAAGTCGTTCGCAGTGGGGCAATTGGCGGCTTGAGTAAAATGAAAACTTCTGGGGATGCGGTAGATACGATCGTCAAATACACTAAACCAGGTACACCCCAAGCCTTAAGACTGACTGCCATTCGCTCTTTAGGCACAATATCCACAGGACAAACTCCCGAAAAACTTGGCGAAATCTTAGAACAGCTAGAGGCGATCTCGGGAGAATCTTTCTTTCTAACTCAAGTAGCCGTAGTGGGGGCTTTAGGACAGATGCAAACAGCCCAGGCGATTACTATTCTTAACGATTTAGCAGCCCAAACCCCTGACGGTAGAGTACGCCGTCGTGCCGAAGAAGCCGTAACTAAGGTACAAAAGAATCTGGGTGCAGACAAAGCGGTTAAAGAACTACGTCAGGAAGTAGATCGGCTCAAGCAAACTAATCAGGATCTTGCTAGTCGGTTGGCTAAGTTAGAGGCAATGAATAATGATTAATAGTTGAAATTGATGGCGGGCGATCGCTTTTTTCTCTAAATGGATAAAGTCGAGCTTAGTCAAAGAAAAATCTTAGGCTTGCCGCAAGGGGTTACTATGTCTATATTCCCTAGAAAAGTTCTAGAAGGAACGAATATTGCTATAACTAAATTCGCCGAATATCGTTAGATTGCCTAGTTCAAATTATGCCTCAAGCGTCTAATTCCTATTGGTCTGTGCCCGATTTTTCCCTCGCGGCTTTTGTTGCTGATAACGCCACGGTTATGGGTAATGTCTCTCTGGCAGAGGGTTCGAGTATCTGGTATGGAGCGGTAGTGAGAGGGGATGTCGAGCGGATTGTTATCGGAGAATATAGCAACGTGCAGGATGGTGCCATACTCCATGGAGACAAGGGACTGCCAACGGTATTAGAAGCTTATGTAACTGTCGGTCATAGAGCCGTAATTCACTCGGCCTATATTGAGACGGGATGTTTAATTGGTATCGGTGCGACAGTCCTCGATGGGGTGCGAGTCGGCGCAGGAAGTATTATTGGTGCGGGCAGCGTCGTCACCAAGGATGTGCCAGAGCGATCTCTGGTAGTGGGAATCCCTGGACGTAGAATTAAGCCGGTTACTCCGGAAAAAGCAGCCGAACTGCTGGAACACGCTCGTAAATATACTCAGCTAGCTAAAGTTCATGGGGGCACAGGACAAGATTTGGGTTTTACTTGAGTTACTAGTAACTTAACTAGTAACTTGTTTTGAGCGATCGCGAGCTTAACTCTCGAGAATCTGAACCTAGTTTGCCTCTCATCCTTTAGATCTAGATATCTAAAGTCCTCAAAGCCCTCGGGATATCCGCCAGTATTTTTGCACTAGCTGGTAGCGGAAAGTATACATACTGCCAGAAAGGTTATCTTCCTGGATTAAGTAATAGTCTTTTAACAGCAGGCGCAACACCGTCCGCGCCATTTCTTTATCCTTGGTATGGGGTTCGCTCTTGAGGTATTGCCAAAGACGGGTAAAAGAGGTGGGGGGATTGATGGAGAGAATATCTAAAATTTCTAGGGCGTAGGGTTTTTGCTCGTCGCTATAGTAGTTGTCGATCCGCTCGCGATAATGATCCATTTTCCACAGATTGACTGTACTGCGAAGACATTGATGCATACAAGTGTCGATCGCCTCGCGGTTTATAACTCCATCCCAATCTTTAAACTGATTGATTAGGTGATGGATATAAAAAGGAATACAGTCTACCGCCAGGGCAATATCTTCAGGTGTTTGCACCGTATCCTCTACTGTAATATCTTCCCCTGCCAATAAATTCATCGTTAGCTGAGTCGCTTCTTCCAGGGAAAGAGGCTGTCCCTCAATAGGATACATGTCGTTAGTGGGGTCGTTACTATACCCCGCACTCTGGAGATTTTTAATAATGTGGTGCAGTCCAATTGAACCGGAAAAGATCATTCGCACGTCGGGGTAAGTCTGCCGTAGCGATCGCAAACTGTCTAAGACTTCCATCGCCATCTCATCGCTAAAATTGCCCAACATGTGGGGCATCTCGTCCCAAATTAGAATTACCTGCTTGTTTTGCAAAGTAACCAGATCCTCGATTGTTTTAGTTAGCAAGAGTTTCCAATGTTCCGCAGCAACAGCGGGAAACTGATAGCCATCAAAATAGCTGCCTGTAAGCTGACTGATATATTCTCGAACTCTTCTGGCTTTCCCCGCCTCTCGTAGATATGTTTCTGTATCCTGCCAAACTGCTTCGACAAACTCTCCTGGGGTTCTAATGCCTTCAAGATCGCGATATATAGGCAGCATTTCCCTCGCCGCTTCGGCGGTCATTTTCTTGAGGATACTGCTTTTGCCGATCCGACGTTCGCCACTAAAAATCAAACTTTGCTGCTGGAGTCGCTCCCAAAGGCGATCAATTAGCTCATCTCGACCCACAATTTCTTCGGGGGCAATCTGTCCTCCCGGGTTTACCTTAAAGTCTTCTTGCTTAAATTTGAAGCTGGCAAGATTATCATTCCACTCCCTTTCTGGTTGAGAGGCACTGTTCCAGTCTAGATTTAGCTGTTGACACAGGCGAATAAAGGTATTTAACGCTACCGGCTTACAGTTGATGAATTTAGAAACCGAGGAACGAGATACGGATAAAAGTTCGGCCAGAGAACGTTGAGTCAACTGCTGGGTAGCTAGAGATTCTTCTACCTTCGGTATCCATTCGCTATTTAACTGTAGTGAGCTACGTGCCATATTGCTTAAAGAGTGTTGTATAAGATAACCGCAGAAATTGAACTGGAATATTTACGTCAGCTTGTTCTATGTCATGGGTATTGCGAATGCTTTGATATCGGCGACACTAGCCTGCAATACGCCACTGCCAGAGCAAACCCCACGTCCCTTATTTCTATTTCACTATTGAGTCTGTCCTAAGCTATCACAAGTAATGCTACTAAATTGAACTAAGTTAAAATTATTGAAACATAGCGGTTTGGCAATGTCATCGGAGGCTAAAACTATCCCTCAAGAGTAAAGCCAGCTAACAGCCC
>JBCBIN010000164.1:0-7679 GCA_038524555.1 Cyanobacteria bacterium J06623_7
TAAATATTCTCTTTTGGTCGATTACGGTTATCTTAACCCCCATATTCTATCCGTTTCATTAAGGTTCTTATTTCTATTACCTCTTACTTCTTCCAGGGTAGTTTAGTGCCCATTTCGGTGGCAGCAGAAAAAATTAGATAACCAATCAATAAACCCACACCGATTAAAAAGGGAATCAAGTCATTTTGCATTTTTTGTTGGCTATTTTTAGTGATCGCAGAGAACATTCTCTTTTATTTTATAGCTTTAAGGTCAGCTGACGACTCCTCAATATTTATAGTCATTCCAAATAAAAAACATACGAACTTGCGTACTATTTATTGTTCCCTAATCCCCAGTCTCTAATCCCCCAGTCCTCAGACTAACAGCTTAAAATGGTATGGAAATTAATTAGAACGACTGTACATTAACATTTACATTTTCTGTAAAAATTCCGGCTCCGGAAAGCTGCAAGTTAGCCTGGATAAATATAGCTACCGAGATGAAAACCCATGGCGATCGCAACTATCAACCCGGCAACAGGAGAAACCCTCAGGACTTTTACCCCCCTGACGGATGCTGAAATAGACAGTAAGTTAGCTTTAGCCCAGTCAACCTTTACTACCTATCGCCAGACGACTTACGAGCAACGCAGTCAGTGGCTTAATAACGCCGCCACAATCTTGGAGGAGGATAGTCTTAAATTTGCCCAGATTATGACGACGGAAATGGGTAAAACCCTATCCAGCGCGATCGCCGAAGCCAAGAAATGTGCTAAGGTTTGCCGTTTTTATGCAGCAGAAGCCCCAAAATTTTTAGCCAATGAATTTATTGAGAGTGATGCGAGTCAGAGCTATATCGCCTATCAGCCTTTGGGAACGATCTTGGCAGTCATGCCTTGGAATTTTCCTTTTTGGCAGGTCTTTCGCTTTGCCGCTCCAGCTTTGATGGCGGGGAACGTGGGTATCCTCAAACATGCTTCTAATGTACCTCAATGTGCCTTGGCGATCGAATCGATTTTAGCTCGAGGGGGTTTTCCAGCAGGTGCATTTCAAACGCTGTTAATCGGTGCCAGTCAGGTACAGGGGATTATCGAAGACGATCGCGTTAAAGCAGCAACCCTCACAGGAAGCGAACCAGCGGGGGCAGCTCTCGCGGCAGCAGCGGGACGGCAGATAAAAAAAGTAGTTCTCGAATTAGGGGGTAGCGATCCCTTTATCGTCTTAGATAGTGCCGATCTAGAGCGAGCCATCTCAACCGCAGTTCAAGCCCGCATGCTCAACAACGGACAGTCCTGTATTGCGGCCAAACGCTTTATCGTGATCGAAAGTATGCGCGATCGCTTTCAAGCCGAATTACTCCAAAAGTTTAGCGCTCTAACCATTGGCGATCCGATGGAGGAAAATACTGATATTGGTCCCTTGGCAACAAAGAGTATCCGTAGCGAACTACATCAGCAGGTACAAGCTGCCGTCGAGTCGGGAGCAAAAATTCTGACGGGAGGAGAAATAATTAGCGATCGCCCGGGAAACTATTATCCACCGACTATTTTGACCGATATTCCCGCCGATTCTGCTACGGCACAAGAAGAGTTTTTTGGCCCCGTTGCCCTACTGTTTACCGTTAAGGATATCGACGAAGCGATCACTCTGGCTAACAATATTCCCTTTGGTTTGGGTGCTAGTGCCTGGACAAATAATCCCGCAGAAATTGAGCGTCTGACCCGGGAAATAGAAGCGGGAGCTGTATTTATTAACGGGATGGTGAAATCCGATCCGCGTTTGCCTTTTGGTGGTATTAAGCGTTCGGGCTATGGCAGAGAATTAAGCCGCCAGGGCATTTACGAGTTTGTCAATCTGAAAACCGTGTGGATTGCTTAAATTCCAGGGAGGAGACTAACGTCGGTGATAAATTTCGCGATCGCCAATTTGTTGAGTTAGTTCGTATTCTGTGGTCAGAATCTGTTCGAGCCTTCGTTTGAGGGGAGGGTTTGACTCAATAAATTTCTCTTCTATTCTTTTGACTACAAATTGAGGCTTTTGGGCAAATATCTGGGCTAATTCGGCGGTCATCGAGTCCGTTGCCCCCACAACGTACTGATATAGATACTCTTTACCCAGGTTGGAGGGGTGGGTTGCTACCTTGCTTAAAGGTTTAAGGTCGGTAAACCAATAAACAATGTGGTCTTTCATCATATACACCGGCTCATTTGTGGGATTGTGTTGTTCGAGGTAAGCGACAATTTCATATGCCGTGCCGTGGTTGAGGGGCTGACCCCCGATCCAGCGATCGCTCAATTCCCCATATTTGGCGTAAACGGGATTTAGCTCCAGCACGAGGAAAAAGCTAGCCAAGGCGACAATTATCATTCGACCAAGACGAATAGGTAACTTACACCAAAACAAAGCGAGGGTTAATGCTAAAAAAGGAAAGCCCTGAATATAGTAATGCTGATGAAATTCTCCCCCGAGCACGATGGAAACTACTATTCCCAGTAACGTTACCTGCAATAAACTAAACTCCCGTTGCGGCGATCGAGATATCTGACACCAGAGAAAGTATAGGAGCCAGAAACCAATAAGCAGCAGGATGAGCTTGTATCCGGCAGGGTCTTCCCCCGAACCAGAATAGCTTAGGGGCGCTAGCACCACCGAATCGAACCAAATTGAACTCTTACCCGTCAGTAAATAGGGAACGTAGGTCAAAAAAATCGTGCCAAAGCTGCCTCCACAGTAGGCAAAAATACCCTTTAGCTTGGGACTTTGATCGCGCAACAGACCGTATACTAGCCAAAACCCAATTGCCACCACCACAAAGGCTAGATTGAGTCGTACTAGAGCGGCTAAAGTTAGCAAAATGCCCCCAAAGAACAGAACCAAGGGCTTTAACTGCCGGGTAGTTAGCCAGACTAAAGCCGCTGCCAATAGCACTACCGCAACATGTTCGGTCATAGTTGCTTGAGCACCACGAATAGTACTAAGACCGACAATGGACATCAACCCCGCAAAGATACCCGCCCCCTCACTACCGATTTTTTTACCAATTAAGTAAATAAACCAAGCAGTAAGAAAAACACAGATCGTACCGGCAATCCGAATCGCCATGATACTTTTTCCCAACAGCAGAATAAACAGGGCAAAGGCGGCAAAAGCAACCGGTGGTTTGATATCCCATAACTCCGTGTAGGGAAGATGCCCATCGAGAAGAGATTGCCCCATCAAAATAAAGGTGCTCTCATCCCAATTAACCACATCGACGAAGTAAAAAGGTAAACGGACAAAAATACTAGCGAGTAGTAGGCATAGAGCAATTGTCCACTGCTTGTTCATTAAGGTTGTAAGTTACGACACTTCAATCTTCCGTCTGGGCACGCTGCTTTTGCCAGTGAGTAAATTTCCACACCGAACCAGACACCAAGTTAGTAATTATATGAGCCACAACCGGAACTACCAAGTTTCCCGTAATTAAAGCGCAATAACCCAAAGCAAAGCCAACAATAGTAGCCCAAACAACATAGGGCCATTGACTATTACCGCTCAGATGAAGTACGCCGAACAAAATACTCGAAACCACTACCGCCGCCAAATTTAGACCCAAAGCCGGCAGCATCACTCCGCGAAACAGCAGCTCCTCGCTCAAGCCAGGCAAAAGTCCCAGCCAAATCACATCCGTCCAGACTAGAGGTTTAATAACCAACTCTAAATAGACATCGGCACTACGACGATAAGCCGGCCACAGACGATAAATAATGCTGCTGGTGAAGGTAATTCCCGCTGCTAGACCAAGACTCCAAAACAGTGCTTGGTAACTAAACTCAAAGGGTAATAAAGCCACTGCCCCTAACTTTTGCCAAACTTTGGCGATCGCCAATAAGACAATAGCGGTAACACCCATGAAAACCAGGATTTGGGTGCGGCTGAGGGGTTCGAGTTCGGGAGTGTTGGGATTTACCACAGATGTTACAGGCTCCGAAGAGTAGATATAGATGGATTTAAAGCTCGATTGTCAATTCCGGCTCGACGAGTAACAATTACGCCTAAAGCTTCGAGATAGGAATTAACTGCTGTGACCTTGATGCCCAGAGGTTCTGGCGGCACGTCAATTTCTGTTGTATTGTTAACCACGGCAATAATTTCGCTGTGCTGGGCTAAATTGAGTATGGCACTGCCACCACAGGCACGATAGGGAACTACTACAGTATCCACGGCATCTGCACAGATGAGGTTACGATCTGGGGAATTGGCGATCTCCAACTGGGGGGCGCGACTCAAACCGACCAAAACGCAGGGCAAAAAGGTATAGCCTAATTCTTCTGCTGCGGCACGAGGAGATACGTCAGGGTCAACCGCTAGCGGGGCAAGGGCGGGGGCATGAGCCGCCGGAATTTGGAACTCACGGACGATTAAATGAGAAATTACTGCTTCGGCACCGGCTAGGTGGTCTACTCCCGAACCATGACGATAATTTTGTAGAGATTCACTCTCATCATCGGGAAAACGGGCAACGACGGCGATCGCTTCTGCTCCTCCCTGTTGGACTAACTTCTCTGCCGCTCTTAATAAACTACCGGGATTGCCAATAGTTCCCCAGCTAGCTCCCGAATCAGCGGTACGTAACTCGACCTCTAAAGGCGCATCCGTGACAACATAATCGGTTAAACTCAGCCCTAAAGTCGCTCTAGTAGCCTCCGCCGCCTGAACATGTCGCAACCTTAGATCTGGCTCAATACCGCAGTCGAGTAGTAGCCCCACTTTGTTATGTCTTACTGGACGTAGACCCCAAGCCCCGGCGGCAAATCGGTCTAAGCCGTAGCCCTCAACATAGTAGGTGTTTTCTAAGGGCCAATAAAGCTGAGCACCATTGAGAACATTGGGATGAGTGATCAGGCGATCGCTAATCTGGGCGATCGCTCTAGCTACGGGTAAGGCATCTCCCGCATATCCACCGATAGCAGCACCGATACCGGTGGGAACAATAAGAACAACAGTATAGGGAGACATACTCTCATTGACCATCAATCTTCTTTGGTCACAACTGCTTCTACCGTTGCTGTTTGTTGCTGCTGATCGACTTTAGTCACTGCCCACCGGAGGGGTTTTCCCTCCCGTTCTAGTTTGGCCTCAATTTCTTGGTTTAATTTGAGGGGATCGGCTTGAAGGTCAATTTCAGCGGTAATAAAGTGTGTGGTCATTAGTTTCACTCAATCTAGTAATACACATTTTCTAGTCTAAGATGTCCCGATTGTAAAATAGAAAGTAATAGTTAATATTTTTTGATTATTTATTATTAGTTTTATATTTTGCTCAATATTCTCAATTTTAGTTTCCTAAGATCGCAATAATTTTTATCCTTGGCTGAGGTTTATATGCTGAATATTCTTAAACTGCGGTTGATGTCTCCCCAACTATTAAAATTACTCTTATTTTTCAGTCTCTTTACCCTGACTAACCTGCCGAGGGCAAATTCCCAACCTATAGCGGCAGCTACTGATGTAGATCGACTCAGCCAGGAAGCAGAAACAGAAGACATAGAGGAGCAAGATATATCGGCGGAACGAGAAGCAAGCGAGTCAGATGAAGAACCTGCAACAGCGAAACCTAGTCCAGAGGAACTGGCTCGACTAGAAAAAATAGCGATCGCCGATCAGCTGTACCTCGCTGGAGACAAGCAAGGGGCGGTCAAGCTCTATCGTCAGGCAAAACCAGCCTGGAAGCTAGAAGATAAGCATATATCTGTAGACAAGCCCAAGGTTTTTGAGCAACCAGACCAACTCAGCCACGCTGGCAAGGTTTTTTGGCGTAACTATCAACAGGGACAACAGCAGCAGCTAGAAAGCAAAATTCTCAGTTCCCTCAAGCTCCTCACTACCAGAGAACCACAGTTTTTGCCCGGTCATCTCTACTACGCAGAGGCTCTTATGGAGGCCGAGCGAGAAGCAAACGCGATCGCCGTATTAGATCGAGCCGTCAGTCTATATCCCAACGAACCGTTAATTATTCGTGCCAAACTAGATGCAGACGTTATGGCGGAAAATTGGCTCGATGCGTCGATTTTAGCCCGACAGTATGCCCTCTTTAATCCCGATGCTCCCCAGGCTGCCGAATTTACCAATCTAGCCGAAGAATATTTAGCTGAATATCAGCGCGATCTCCGCTCTAGTATTACTTGGAATGCCGTTGGTAATGCGATCGCCGGAACTGTCGGCTTTGCTCTTACGGGTAATATATTTGGCCCCCTTTCCGCTCTTCAAACTACCTCTCTTTTGCTTCAGGGAGAATCTGCCGTGGGTGATGCTGCGGTCAGCCAGATTAAACAGCGAGTTCCGTTACTCAAAAACGAAGCCGTTAACGAATACGTCAATCGTATCGGTCAGAAAGTCGCCGGGGCTGCCGGTAGAGACGAATTTGACTATGAGTTCCATGTAGTCATGGACGATACCCTCAATGCCTTTGCCTTGCCCGGGGGCAAAATATTTGTGAATGCCGGAGCAATTATGCAAATTGACTCCGAAGCAGAATTGGCTGGACTATTGGCTCATGAAGTAGCTCACAGTGCTCTATCTCATGGCTTCCAGCTCACAACTAAGGGCAATCTAACGGCCAATATCGTCAGCTATATTCCCTATGTCGGTAATGCCGCCAGTAGCCTAATTGTACTTAATTATAGCCGCACCATGGAGAAACAGGCCGATATTTTTGGCACTCGTATTCTGGTTAATACCGGTTATGCTGCGGATGGAGTTCGTAACCTCATGGCGAAGCTTCAGGCAGCTCAAGATCCAGATAATCCCGAACCTCTTCCTTGGTTTTCCACTCACCCTAATACTGGACAGCGGATTGCCTATCTCGAACAGCTAATCATAGAGCAAAATCTCGATCGCTATGCTTATGAAGGAGTCTACCGCCACCAGAGCATCAAACAGCTAGTTACCGAACAGTGGCAGGATTATGAAACCTGTATTGAAGAGATTGACACTCTTCAGGAGGCAAAAGTATGTGCGGGGGAACAAGAACAAGAAGCCCAAGAATACAAAGAAGCCACTCTTGAAGAAGAAAGATAGGGCGTGTCATCAATTAACTGATGTTACGCACTGATTAATCTGCCAAGGCTGGTTAAGGGGAAAAGGGAAAAGGGTTAATTAATCTTTTTTGATTATCTTGTTTCAAGTATTGACTTTTCGTTGTTTTGCGTAACATCAGTCAATTAATTTTGAAACATTCTAGATAATTTATTCGTTCGGGTTTAACTAGACGTGCAATTGCTCCTCCGATTCATGCAAGCTCAACTCGACTAAATTTTCGATCGCCTGAATATTATCATCTCCTGCCAAATAACCAATGCCGCGATGTAGGTGGTGGTTAAACTACTGCTTAAGGGTGACTGGGTCTGTTCCTAATCCATCCTGATAACACCTCTGCATGAGCGCGATTAATAATAAATCGCCAATCTCACCCCCAAAAACATTCCAGGCTATTTCGACCTTGCTCTCAGTTTTTTGGTCGGTACTGCGTTCTGATGCAATATCTCCTTTAACTTCTGGGGTCTTGGTTTCTCGCAGCGGTATAGGAGAAGGAACACTAGCTTCCGCCAGAGAACGACAAAAAGCCCAACGACAGAGAATGTTCCACTGCTTAATCTTAGTGCTGCGTTTAAGCTTTACTAGCTGGTCTTCGGCAGTTTTGGTCAGTCGTATTCGCTCG
>JBCBIN010000165.1:0-7606 GCA_038524555.1 Cyanobacteria bacterium J06623_7
TTATCTAATCGAGAGCATTTTCGTAACTGGTTTGCTCACTGCTGCTACTGTACCAATTAGTTATGCAAACCGCTGTATGAAGCCCAACGATTTTCTATGTCTTTAAAAAAATACAGCTCACACCAGCTTATTTCTCTGCTTGATTCTTGGTGCAATCAAAACAGTAGTGGAACTTTAAGCATACAAACCAGAGTCGATACTTGGGAACAGCAGCGCTGCTGTATTTTAGTTTGGCGTCAGGGCGCTTTAGTCTATGGCGGGGTGCAAATTCCTCAAGCGAGGGAACTTTGCCTCTGGTTGGGAAAAAAACTCAAGCCCGATCTGATCAAGACTGCCCTTGCGGTCGCGATAGAAAGAACCACAGAGCCAAATTCAGCGGTAGAGCTGTTAGAGCTACTGATTAAGATGCGGGTTTTTACCTGGCAGGAAATAGAAACCGAGATCGGAACTCAAATAGTGCTGATGCTGGAAAAATTTATTTCCTATCCTGGAGAGTCACAATGGCGTGCTAGTTGCGATTTAGATTTATGTTTTGGTCAAGATTGTCACGGTTTAAATTGGCGTCAGATTGAACTGGAATTAAAACGTCGCCAGAAAATTTGGCAGAGCTATAGACCTCAAATACCTAGCCTGGATGCAGTTCCCGTCGTGACCCGGCAGCAGTTAAGGCTAATTGACAATCCCCAGGTGAAAAATCATTTTCAAAAATCTGTAGATGGTCGCAGGAGTCTGAGGGAGATTGCGGACAAGTTAGGCAAAGATCCAATTAAGGTAGCTCAAAATTATCTTAACTGGGTCAATAATCAGTGGGTAAGTTTTGTCGAGGTCCCAGTTGAGGTTCCTTCCACTTCGTTGCCCGTCATGGCGGCGAATCAAGCCGTTCCCGTAACAGCCGGCTCAGACTCTCAAGTTTCATCAATACAGAATTTGCCAACCGTATTATCTGTAGATGATAGCGCCATCGTTCAGATCGCAATTAAAAGAGCTTTGCAGTCAGACTACAACGTTTTGCTCGCGACAAAAGCAGCAGAAGCTTTGGAAATTCTTCAAGAAGTGAGAGTAGAGCTACTGCTACTAGATTTAACTATGCCCGATATCGATGGTCTAGAACTATGCAAAACAATCCGCTCCATAACTCAATTTCGGGATTTGCCGATTGTAATGCTAACAGCAAGAGATGGTCTGGTCAACAAAATGAAGGGTCAAATTGCTGGAAGCAACCGATATCTAACCAAGCCATTTAAGGCAGAAGAGCTACAGGCAATTGCGCGTCAATACATCAAATAATTATTGTTCTGAGAACAGGATTTATTAGTTATGGGCATTAAGCCATATTTAATTTTTAAACTACATGATACGCGATATGCGATCTCCGCCGAATCAGTTACCGAAATCTTTTTATTACCGGAATTGACTCCCATCGCAGAAGCCCCGCCAGACATTGTGGGATTGCTCAATCTGCATTCGCAGTATGTACCCGTAATGCATCTCGATCTGCGCTTTGGTCATAAATTTGATCGCTGTCATATTACCGATAGTGTAATTGTCGTTGAATCCCAGGGTTTGCAAATTGGTTTAATTGTCCATCAAGTAGAAACAGTAGTCGAAATTGACGACCTCTACATCCAGGCAGATTTATCCTACGGCAGACAAAATATTCATCAGGCTTTTGTCCAAAGCGTCATCGATCTAGATGATGAAATGATTACCTCACTCAACATCGATAATCTGGTGCGGCATCCCGAAGCCTTGTCCGCTTTATTAACCGATGAAGATGACTCAGAAGAATTATTACCGAGCAATTTCTACGATCTCTATTTTACTGGTGCTAATGACAACACCAAAAAACTGCTTCATCAACGTGCAGTCAGCCTCAAGCAAGCAGACTCTTCAAGCAATAGCGCGAAGCAATCTATCTCTATGGCAATAGTAAGTATTACGGGCAAATATTTTGCCTTAGATTTAAACATCGTGCGCGAGTTTATCAACATCACCAGAGTGACTGCTATCCCCTGTTGTCCAGAACATGTAATTGGCAATATTAATCTCAGAGGAGAAATTTTAACTCTGATCGATATTCGTCAATCCCTAGATTTAGCTGCCGACTGGCAGCAGCAGCGATCAAAAGCGGTAGTAATTGAAGTTGATGATATTACTGCCGGTATAGTCGTGGAGGAAGTATATGATGTAGTCGATTTTCGTCCCGAAGAAATCAAGCCCGTTCCCGCTGCCATGGGTGGTGGAGGCATTTCCTCTCTTACGGGTATCGCTGATTATCAAGGTCAAACAGTAAGCACTCTTGATCTAATTCAGCTCTTGAGAACAGGAGTAATGACGGTAGAACTTACTGCATAAACAAACTTTTAAACTAACTCAACTAAATCGAGTCAAAAATATAGGTGAATTATTATGAAAATTGGAACTCAGTTGACTTTCGGCGCTTTCAGCATTGGAGGGATTGTTTTACTCAACTTAGGAATCATTTTCCTGCGATCTTCAGAGGAACAAGCAAAGATTATTAACCTTTCTGGTGTCGTTCGGGGGGGGACTCAAAGGTCAATCAAGCTAGAGTTGGCTAAACAGCCAGATGACAAATTGATTGCCAAGATTGATGGTCTAATTGAAAGCTTGATTAACGGTGATGCCGAGCTAGATATCGCTGCCGTTACTAACGTAGGATACATCAAGGAAATGGAAGCGGTTAAGGCTGAATGGGCTAAGATTAAAAGCTTAGTTCAACAAGTAAGAGCTAATCCAACTCCTGCTTTAACTAGTACTCTCCTGCAAGAAAGTGAGGCTCTGTTTGATCTAACTGACTCCGCAGTAGGTATTGCTGAAGAGAATGCTGCCGACAGTGTTAGACAGTTGAGAACGATTCAATTAGTTGTTGCTTTGATCAACTTTATTATTGTAACGGCAATTATTGGTGGTTCTCGACGAATTACCAACACTTTGGATGACTTTACGGATAAAATTGCTCAGTCTTCTCAAGATATTGCCTCTAAAGTAGAAAATCAAGAAGCGATCGCCAACGAACAGGCAACTTCGGTCAACCAAACTACGGCTACGGTGGATTCTCTCGGAGAAACTTCCCGGCTCTCGGCACAGAAAGCAGAGGAATCGGCAAACAGTGCGAGTACAGCCCTCTCTCTAGCAGAAAGTGGTGCCCAAACTGTGGAGCAAACTCGGGTTGGCATGGAAAGTCTCAAAGATAAGGTAAGAGCGATCGCCGAGCAAATTATTAACCTGAGTGAACAAACAGAACAAATCGCCGGGGTATCGGAACTTGTGGGGGACTTGGCCAACCAAACTAACATGTTGGCACTTAACGCAGCGGTAGAGGCGGCTCGTGCGGGGGAATACGGAAAAGGTTTTGGTGTGGTTGCGGGTGAGATTCGGAAGTTAGCCGACCAAAGTCGCAAGTCAGCCGACAAAATTAATAATCTGGTAACGGATGTCCAGGCAGCAATGAACAGCGCCGTAATGGTAACGGATGAAGGAAAGAAAACTGCTGAATCTAGTATTGAATTAGCCCTCGATACTGCCGAATCTTTTATTGGGGTGAAAAACGCCGTCAACAATGTATTCGCCAACACCTCCGAGATTTCAGATACGGCCAAGCTACAGGCGGTAGAGATTCAAGAAATTTTGGCAGCGATTAACGCCCTTAACTTGGGCGCTATGGATACAGCAGCTGATATGGAAGACGTTCTGGCTTCCACTGTTGAACTGAAAAAGTCTACCGAAAATCTCAAAGCGATCGTTTAACTTGAATCGGTTGTTAGTTCCTCATTAATTGTCGATCGACAATTAATGAGGAACTAACAACCGATTCAAGTTAAACGATCGCTTTGAGATTTTCGGTAGACTTTTTCAGTTCAACAGTGGAAGCCAGAACGTCTTCCATATCAGCTGCTGTATCCATAGCGCCCAAGTTAAGGGCGTTAATCGCTGCCAAAATTTCTTGAATCTCTACCGCCTGTAGCTTGGCCGTATCTGAAATCTCGGAGGTGTTGGCGAATACATTGTTGACGGCGTTTTTCACCCCAATAAAAGATTCGGCAGTATCGAGGGCTAATTCAATACTAGATTCAGCAGTTTTCTTTCCTTCATCCGTTACCATTACGGCGCTGTTCATTGCTGCCTGGACATCCGTTACCAGATTATTAATTTTGTCGGCTGACTTGCGACTTTGGTCGGCTAACTTCCGAATCTCACCCGCAACCACACCAAAACCTTTTCCGTATTCCCCCGCACGAGCCGCCTCTACCGCTGCGTTAAGTGCCAACATGTTAGTTTGGTTGGCCAAGTCCCCCACAAGTTCCGATACCCCGGCGATTTGTTCTGTTTGTTCACTCAGGTTAATAATTTGCTCGGCGATCGCTCTTACCTTATCTTTGAGACTTTCCATGCCAACCCGAGTTTGCTCCACAGTTTGGGCACCACTTTCTGCTAGAGAGAGGGCTGTACTCGCACTGTTTGCCGATTCCTCTGCTTTCTGTGCCGAGAGCCGGGAAGTTTCTCCGAGAGAATCCACCGTAGCCGTAGTTTGGTTGACCGAAGTTGCCTGTTCGTTGGCGATCGCTTCTTGATTTTCTACTTTAGAGGCAATATCTTGAGAAGACTGAGCAATTTTATCCGTAAAGTCATCCAAAGTGTTGGTAATTCGTCGAGAACCACCAATAATTGCCGTTACAATAATAAAGTTGATCAAAGCAACAACTAATTGAATCGTTCTCAACTGTCTAACACTGTCGGCAGCATTCTCTTCAGCAATACCTACTGCGGAGTCAGTTAGATCAAACAGAGCCTCACTTTCTTGCAGGAGAGTACTAGTTAAAGCAGGAGTTGGATTAGCTCTTACTTGTTGAACTAAGCTTTTAATCTTAGCCCATTCAGCCTTAACCGCTTCCATTTCCTTGATGTATCCTACGTTAGTAACGGCAGCGATATCTAGCTCGGCATCACCGTTAATCAAGCTTTCAATTAGACCATCAATCTTGGCAATCAATTTGTCATCTGGCTGTTTAGCCAACTCTAGCTTGATTGACCTTTGAGTCCCCCCCCGAACGACACCAGAAAGGTTAATAATCTTTGCTTGTTCCTCTGAAGATCGCAGGAAAATGATTCCTAAGTTGAGTAAAACAATCCCTCCAATGCTGAAAGCGCCGAAAGTCAACTGAGTTCCAATTTTCATAATAATTCACCTATATTTTTGACTCGATTTAGTTGAGTTAGTTTAAAAGTTTGTTTATGCAGTAAGTTCTACCGTCATTACTCCTGTTCTCAAGAGCTGAATTAGATCAAGAGTGCTTACTGTTTGACCTTGATAATCAGCGATACCCGTAAGAGAGGAAATGCCTCCACCACCCATGGCAGCGGGAACGGGCTTGATTTCTTCGGGACGAAAATCGACTACATCATATACTTCCTCCACGACTATACCGGCAGTAATATCATCAACTTCAATTACTACCGCTTTTGATCGCTGCTGCTGCCAGTCGGCAGCTAAATCTAGGGATTGACGAATATCGATCAGAGTTAAAATTTCTCCTCTGAGATTAATATTGCCAATTACATGTTCTGGACAACAGGGGATAGCAGTCACTCTGGTGATGTTGATAAACTCGCGCACGATGTTTAAATCTAAGGCAAAATATTTGCCCGTAATACTTACTATTGCCATAGAGATAGATTGCTTCGCGCTATTGCTTGAAGAGTCTGCTTGCTTGAGGCTGACTGCACGTTGATGAAGCAGTTTTTTGGTGTTGTCATTAGCACCAGTAAAATAGAGATCGTAGAAATTGCTCGGTAATAATTCTTCTGAGTCATCTTCATCGGTTAATAAAGCGGACAAGGCTTCGGGATGCCGCACCAGATTATCGATGTTGAGTGAGGTAATCATTTCATCATCTAGATCGATGACGCTTTGGACAAAAGCCTGATGAATATTTTGTCTGCCGTAGGATAAATCTGCCTGGATGTAGAGGTCGTCAATTTCGACTACTGTTTCTACTTGATGGACAATTAAACCAATTTGCAAACCCTGGGATTCAACGACAATTACACTATCGGTAATATGACAGCGATCAAATTTATGACCAAAGCGCAGATCGAGATGCATTACGGGTACATACTGCGAATGCAGATTGAGCAATCCCACAATGTCTGGCGGGGCTTCTGCGATGGGAGTCAATTCCGGTAATAAAAAGATTTCGGTAACTGATTCGGCGGAGATCGCATATCGCGTATCATGTAGTTTAAAAATTAAATATGGCTTAATGCCCATAACTAATAAATCCTGTTCTCAGAACAATAATTATTTGATGTATTGACGCGCAATTGCCTGTAGCTCTTCTGCCTTAAATGGCTTGGTTAGATATCGGTTGCTTCCAGCAATTTGACCCTTCATTTTGTTGACCAGACCATCTCTTGCTGTTAGCATTACAATCGGCAAATCCCGAAATTGAGTTATGGAGCGGATTGTTTTGCATAGTTCTAGACCATCGATATCGGGCATAGTTAAATCTAGTAGCAGTAGCTCTACTCTCACTTCTTGAAGAATTTCCAAAGCTTCTGCTGCTTTTGTCGCGAGCAAAACGTTGTAGTCTGACTGCAAAGCTCTTTTAATTGCGATCTGAACGATGGCGCTATCATCTACAGATAATACGGTTGGCAAATTCTGTATTGATGAAACTTGAGAGTCTGAGCCGGCTGTTACGGGAACGGCTTGATTCGCCGCCATGACGGGCAACGAAGTGGAAGGAACCTCAACTGGGACCTCGACAAAACTTACCCACTGATTATTGACCCAGTTAAGATAATTTTGAGCTACCTTAATTGGATCTTTGCCTAACTTGTCCGCAATCTCCCTCAGACTCCTGCGACCATCTACAGATTTTTGAAAATGATTTTTCACCTGGGGATTGTCAATTAGCCTTAACTGCTGCCGGGTCACGACGGGAACTGCATCCAGGCTAGGTATTTGAGGTCTATAGCTCTGCCAAATTTTCTGGCGACGTTTTAATTCCAGTTCAATCTGACGCCAATTTAAACCGTGACAATCTTGACCAAAACATAAATCTAAATCGCAACTAGCACGCCATTGTGACTCTCCAGGATAGGAAATAAATTTTTCCAGCATCAGCACTATTTGAGTTCCGATCTCGGTTTCTATTTCCTGCCAGGTAAAAACCCGCATCTTAATCAGTAGCTCTAACAGCTCTACCGCTGAATTTGGCTCTGTGGTTCTTTCTATCGCGACCGCAAGGGCAGTCTTGATCAGATCGGGCTTGAGTTTTTTTCCCAACCAGAGGCAAAGTTCCCTCGCTTGAGGAATTTGCACCCCGCCATAGACTAAAGCGCCCTGACGCCAAACTAAAATACAGCAGCGCTGCTGTTCCCAAGTATCGACTCTGGTTTGTATGCTTAAAGTTCCACTACTGTTTTGATTGCACCAAGAATCAAGCAGAGAAATAAGCTGGTGTGAGCTGTATTTTTTTAAAGACATAGAAAATCGTTGGGCTTCATACAGCGGTTTGCATAACTAATTGGTACAGTAGCAGCAGTGAGCAAACCAGTTACGAAAATGCTCTCGATTAGATAA
>JBCBIN010000166.1:0-7595 GCA_038524555.1 Cyanobacteria bacterium J06623_7
ATAAGTGTGCTGAAATGTACTATCGAGGCAAAATGTTTGGTTTTGTCCACCTCTACAATGGTCAGGAAGCAGTTTCATCGGGCATTATTAAAGCTTTGCGAGATAAAGGAGACTATGTATGTAGCACCTATCGCGACCACGTTCATGCCTTGAGCGCTGGGGTACCGGCAAAAGAAGTAATGGCAGAGCTATTTGGTAAAGAAACAGGTTGCAGCAAGGGTCGTGGTGGCTCGATGCATATGTTCTCTGCCGAGCATGGGTTGCTGGGCGGTTATGCGTTTGTCGCGGAAGGAATCCCCGTGGCGACTGGTGCGGCTTTTCAGAGTAAGTATCGTCGCGAAGCTATGGGAGATGAAGGTTCTGACTCAGTAGCGGTATGTTTCTTTGGTGATGGTGCGAGCAATAACGGTCAGTTCTTTGAGTGCTTAAATATGGCGGCATTATGGAAGCTACCGATTATTTATGTGGTGGAGAACAATAAGTGGGCAATCGGCATGGCTCACGATCGTGCCACCTCTCAACCTGAAATTTATAAAAAAGCCAGTGTATTTAACATGGCGGGGTATGAGGTAGACGGTATGGACGCTCTAGCAGTTAATACCCTAGCGAAAGAAGCTGTTGCTCGCGCTCGTGCTGGAGAGGGGCCAACTTTGATTGAGGCTCTAACCTATCGTTTCCGCGGACACTCCCTCGCTGATCCAGATGAGCTGAGAGATCCGCAAGAAAAAGAATTCTGGGGTAAGCGAGATCCGATTAAGAAATTTGCCGCCTACCTAACCGAAAAAGGTTTAGCTACGGCAGCGGAACTAAAAGAAATTGATCGGAAGGTGCAAGCAACAGTAGATGAAGCCGTAAAATTTGCCGAAAGCAGCCCAGAGCCCGATCCTAGCGAACTAAAACGCTATATTTTTGCCGAAGACTAAAAAAGTTGGAACTATCTAGCCCGCAATTTTAAATAACTATTAGCCCTAATCTGCTAAGAGAATTCAAGGTAATTTGTTTTAGTCGGTTTAGGGTTTTATCGTGCGCGGATAACGAATTTGGCAGGGAGACCCCCAGGCAACTTGTTGGGCAGAAATGCTTTTCATGACGCTACTCCTGGCACCG
Source organism: Cyanobacteria bacterium J06623_7 (assembly GCA_038524555.1). Lineage (GTDB taxonomy): Bacteria > Cyanobacteriota > Cyanobacteriia > Cyanobacteriales > Xenococcaceae > Waterburya. Next base: position 1,108 of record JBCBIN010000166.1, read on the forward strand.
ATCGCGCTGTTGACGCCAATTTCAACTCCGGGAGCGATAAAGCAGTCAGTGGCTATCCAAACGCCATTACCTATCTTAATTGGTGCGGTAATTAAGGCAAAATCTCTAGCTTCGAGGTCGTGACTTCCTGTACAGAGATAAGATTTTTGAGAAATGACGCTATGGCAACCAACGCTAATGTGATCGAGACTATAAAACATCACATCATCACCAATCCAACTATAGTCACCAACCGTGACTTTCCAGGGTAAGAGAAAGCGAGCCGAAGGACGAATTACAACACCTTTACCGATTTTGGCTCCAAATAAACGTAATAAACCCCGCCGAGCAGCATTAAAGTTGTGTAGACTTAAGGGAAAAGCGATCGCCTGTACCAGCCACCACAAAATTACAAACCAGTTTGGTCTGCCGCGATCGTAGTTAGTTGAATTATAGGTACGAAGATCTACCCAAGGGGATTCGTTCAAAGATATTTCTTCTTCGTTGAGCTCGGACATTTAATCAGATAAAGTTATTGAAGAACAAAGCGAGTTAAAGCGCTACAAATTATTGACTTGATATATTTTGCAGATTATCAGAACGGTAGTTTAATGGCGACACTTGGTGCGGTTTCTTGAGTAAATATTGCTGGTGTTCTGCCGTCGCTAAATAATATTCTTTGGCGGGCTTAATTTCCGTAACTATTGGCCGAGAATATTTGCCTGACTGCTGTAGCTTTAGTTTTGACTTATGTGCGATCTGTTCTTGTTGGGGCGTGTGGTAAAAAATAACCGAACGGTATTGCTCACCTCGATCTGCACCTTGACGGTTGAGGCTGGTGGGGTCGTGCATTTGCCAGAAAATGTCTAATAGCTGTTGATATGCAACTATTTCCGGATCGTAATTAATTTGTGCCACCTCTGCATGTCCCGTAATCCTCGCGACGACATCGAGGTAGGAAGGGTTGGCAAAATCTCCTCCCATATAGCCGACTGAAGTTTTCATGACTCCAGCTTTATCCATAAATTCATATTCCGTCTTCCAAAAGCATCCCGCACCAAAAGTGGCTGTTTGTATTGCACTCATATAAATTTAAATTAGCTTCAATTAGCTCTTTTATTATCTCAATTGATTTTAGTAGTAGACTTCTTTTGCCGCTCGATGTAAAAGGGAATGGCGATAGACCAAAGCCTCCATATCTTTGCCATAACCTCCACCAATAACGCTAGCAAGGGGATATCCAGCCGCTTTACAGGTACTGAGTACCATTCTTTCACGACGGTAGATGCCCCAATCTGTGAGAGATAACTTGCCCAAGCGATCGCTCACATGGGTATCAACTCCAGCATCGTATAAAACTAGATCGGGTTTTACAGCCGTTAGCAAATCTGATAGGTGACTGGCGAGAATTTGCAGATAACCATCATCATCCAAACCAATTGGTAGGGGAACATCGAGATCGCTCTGCTGCTTTCTACCCGGGAAGTTAGCTTCACAGTGCATCGAAAAAGTAAAGACGCTTTGATCGCCCTGAAAAATATAGGCAGTACCGTCTCCCTGATGGACATCACAGTCGATAATCAAAATTTGCTTGACTAAACCCTGTTGCTGTAGAACCCGAGCGGCGATCGCTAAATCATTAAAGATACAAAACCCCGAACCATAGCTGGGAAAAGCATGATGGGTTCCGCCAGCAGTGTTGCAGGCACAGCCATACTCTAAAGCTAGCTGGGCGGCTAAAACAGTTCCGCCGATAGCGATACGAGTTCGGTGAGCTAAAGCCTCGCTCCAGGGCAAACCAATTCTCCTTTGGGCTTTATATTCTAAGGTTCCCGTACAGTAATCCTTAACGTATTCAGCCGTATGCACCAGTTGAATCACTTCCAAGTCAGGTAGCTCGGGGGTAAAAATTTGCTCTGATTCTATTACCCCGTCTGCTATTAACAGATCGCGCAAGATTTTAAACTTGGGCATGGGGAATCGATGGACATCAGGTAAAGGGGCAACATAATCGGGGTGGTAAACAATTGCAAAGCCGTGTTGACCCATGAGAAAAATTGCAGAAGATTCGCAAGACAGATACAGAGCTTTAGTTCTGAGTTGAGCCTTAACTAGGGTTATGGCCGAGCTAATAGCGATCGCCAATTCATCTAGTATTGCTTGGTATTGCTCTACACTATCGTTACATAAATGAGAAGCATAGTTAAAGAAATTGAAAAGATATTATCTCAGAGTTGACACCAGGATGAGAAAATACCCTGAAAGATATATGAATCTGCTTAAATACAACAAATACAATCTATGCTAATAAACGGAACACCTAACGACGATAACTTGAGAGGAACTGCCGAAAACGATAGCCTGATTGGCTCCGGTGGTGACGATCGCCTAGCTGGTGCGGGGGGCAATGATTTTCTCAATGGTGGTTTTGGTGATGATACTCTTTTAGGCGGAGTCGGTAACGACACGATTACTTTTGGTGCAGGAGCTAAATTAGTTGATGGTGGACCAGGGGAAGATACTATCAATCTTAACTTTACTCGTGTCAATGATGATTTTACTCTGCTTTACAACAGTACCGATGGCGGTGTTACTAGTGAAGGCATTCTCAGTGGTACGCGCATCGAAGGTATAGAAGAACTCAATGTTCGCTCTGGCGCTGGCGATGACGCAATTAATATTTCGGGAGCATCTCTTGGTAGCGTAGTCAGTACTGGCAGAGGTGATGACCTCATTATTGGTGGTCAGGGAGATGATCGCTTTGTGACCAGTTCGGGAGATGATACCGTTAGCGGTAATGAAGGTGATGACACTATCATTGGTGGATTTGGCGACGATATTCTCAATGGTGAGAGTGGTGATGACGTAATTACCTTTGGTGCGGGAGCGAATACAGTAAATGGAGGCGGTGGAGAAGATCGCCTCGAACTCGATTTTTCATCTATTACGAGCGATATTGTCTTTACCTACAACCAGTTTGAAGAAGCCAGTCTGACAGAAGGCGGCATTTTGGACGGAACAGAAGTTGAAGCGATCGAACAAATTAACTTTGAATCTGGTTCTGGTGATGACCTCATTGACATTGCCGTTACTGAAATTGGCGGTACTTTAATGGGTGGTGCTGGTTTTGATTCCCTAATTGGCGGTTTGGGAGACGATACGCTCTTGGGTGGCGCAGGCAACGATATCTATTTTGGTAGTGCTGGTAGCGATAGCATTGACGGTGGCGGTGGAGCCGAAGATGTTGCTGTCTTTGCCGGAGATGCAGAAGATTATGAGATTACTTTTGAGGAGGATCTCATTACTCTAGAGATCGGAGACGATATTGATACTCTGGTTGATATAGACTTCCTACGATTTGAAGATGGCGATATCAATGTCGAGACTGAAGTATTTACGCCTATTGAAGAGATTGGTGCTCGTGCAGATGAAATCATTGATGCAGCAGAAGATCTGGAGGAAGAAGTAGAAAACGCTGAATCTGAAGACGATGAAGAAGAGGAAGATACTGAAGATGAGGAAACAGTAGCTGACGACGATGAGGACGATGCTGATGAACCAGAAGCAGTAACTGAAGATGAGGAGGAAGAGGAAGAAGATGAATCTGAAGACGATGAAGACGTAGAGGATGAAGACGTAGAGGATGCGGAAGAGCCGGAAGCAGTAGCTGAAGATGAAGATGAAGAGGAAGAAGATGAATCTGAAGAAGAAGATATAACTGAAACCGCCTTCACTAATGATTCGAACGGTTCGGAATCTGAAGAAGATGCTGATGCTGAGCTTGATGGAGATTTTGTCTATCAACTAACCAGAAACGATAATCAGTCTCAGTTTTATACTACTAGCGAATCCACCAGAGATTCAGTTTTGGCAGCTCAGCCAGAATATGAACTAGGAAACGATTCTTTCATTGGTGCTGATGCTCCCGTAGATGGAGATGAATTAGCCGGGGTAAGTCCTGTTTATGGCTTCTTTAACACTAGCTCGGAAGCTTATTTATATACTTCAGCAGAATCGGAAAGAGACTTTATTACGGAAAACTTGGATAACTATGTCCCTGAAGGCATCGCTTTCTATAGCTTCGATACTCAAGTAGAAGGAAGCATCCCTCTCTACCGGGTTTATAATGCCGAATCAGATACTCATTCCTTTACAACATCAGCAAGCCAGAGAGATTCTTTCGTCGAATCTGGTGATTTTGTTACCGAAGGTGATGAAAACGGCATCGCTTTCTATGTCGAACCGGCTACCGATGTATAGTTACAGCTAGCTATTGCTGACTCTAGTTGTTTAGATTCACAAAGCAACTAGCAAAACACCAATAAGCGGGTAGATTGAGAAAACAAGATAGATTGGGGATAACATAACATACAACTATAGTTGCCTCAGTCTTCTTACTTCTCGGCTACCCGATTTATTTTTGATTTCTTGCCCTCAGATTTAAATTTAATCAAAGTACAGTCAATAACAGTTAGAGCAGTCCCAAAGAATACCGCGATGTGCAGCGAGTCCTTTAAGGCTTTGCATATTAGGACAATTAGAACAGTTAGGGCAGTTAGAAAGCCTAGTTTACCGTCAATTATTTTAAATTCATGCAGGGCTTCAATGCTTATTATTCTATTGACCATCAAATTTTGTCCGAACTATCGAGTCAAGAAATTAATTTAAAATTTCTTTGAGCTGATGCTGTTGCCACAAAGATTGATATACTCCCGGTGATTCTACTAGGGTTGCATGAGTTCCATTTTGAACTATTTTGCCTCGATCCATAACTAAAATGCGATCGCATGTTGCCGCTGCCGATAGCTGATGCGAAATAAAGATTACGGTTTTTTTGGCACGTTCGGGAGATAGACTTTCAAGTATTCTCGTTGCTGTTTCATTATCTACACTGGAAAGGGCATCATCGAGAATCAAGACTTTGGCTTCTACCAGTAAGGCTCTAGCCAGAGACGTCCGCTGTCGCTGTCCGCCAGACAGGGTAATTCCCCGTTCCCCAACTAAAGTATCGTACTCCTGAGGAAAAGTGAGAATTTCTGGGTGAATTTGTGCCTGTTTCGCCGACTGCACTACTTCTTCTGTCTCGGCTAGTGGTTCGCCATAGCGAATATTATTTTTGATTGTCGTGCTAAATAAAAAGCTATCTTGGGGTACGTAGGCGATCGCTCTTCTAAGGCTATTTAGGTCTAGTTTGGTAACATCACAACCATCGAGGAATAGTCCGCCATCTATATTCAGCAGTCGGGGAATCGCATTAGCTAGAGTGGATTTACCCGAGCCAATTGACCCTACTACTGCTACTGTTTCACCTGGATCGATTTGAAAATTGATATCGTAGAGAGCCGGAATATCACTACCGGGATAGGTATAGGTTAAGTTGCGTGCTGTAATTTGTCCGCGAATCTCTGCAGGGGATAACTCGATCGCGTTGGCTACATTTTTGATTTTTGGTTCGGCTTTGGTAATTGCTTCTACTCGGTCGATACTTACTTCTCCCTGCTGGTAGGCGGTAATAGTAAAGCCCAATAAGGCAGTAGGAAAAACCAACCGCTCAACATATAAAACCAGAGCAATAAAATCTCCTACGGTAATCTGTCCCTCGGCGATCGCTTTTGTTCCCAGCCACAGTAAAATCAAGAGGCTGATATAGGAAATGCCCTCAATGATGGGAAACAATAGGTTTCTAGTTCTAGCCAATCTCAAATTTGCCTCAAGTAGCTCTTGGTTTTTTTGCCGAAAAGCCTCTCTTTCCTGGTTCTCCTGAGCATAAATCCGAATTAAAGCCATGCCGCTCATGTCTTCTTGAATTAGCTCGCTCAAATCCGATAGCTTGACCTGAATTTCTTCTTGGTAGCGTCGTAGCTTCCCACTAAATAGCTGCACCGTCATCAGCATCACCGGATAGACGGCGATCGCAAAAATAGTTAGCCTGACGTTAATCCCTAGCATAATCGGTAGGGTTAATCCGTAGGCAAAAATAATGTTGATAAAGCTCAGTACAGCAAATCCAACCAGACGACGAATATTATCGACATCGCTAGTAGCACGGTTGATTAAATCTCCTGAAGTGTTGTGAGAAAAATAACCGGGCTCAATTTTTAGAAGATGTTGAAAAATTCTTTGTTTGAGACCAAACTCCACCTGTCTGCCCACACCAAATATAGAGGTGCGAGAAAACATGCGAAAGCACCACATCACCGCTGCCAGCAACAATAGTTGGAGTGCCACTCGAGAAAGCTGAGGGAAGCTAAAATCTCCCTGTAGTTGATCGATGCTGTCTCTAATTAATATGGGAATATACACTCCCAGTAGGTTAACAATCAAGAGAGCGACCGTACCCAACAGAACCATTCGCCAGTGGGGACGAAGATAATTGCCTAATTTTTGGAGCCTAGAATTTGCCATCTACAAATCTTAACAATTTTTTTGACAATGACAAATACTTCTCTCGATAGTCAACTACGGCTGGACTTAGCTCCACTAGCGTTCTGACATCGGAATATAGGCTC
>JBCBIN010000167.1:0-7548 GCA_038524555.1 Cyanobacteria bacterium J06623_7
AGATAATACTGCGCGCGATCAATTTCGTGCTGCTTATGAAAACCGCTACACTTGGGATAGTGACTTTCCAGGCTACACTACCAAACTGGAGCTAAAACAGGGAGACGAGGTATATCTGGCAGATATCACAGTCAACCAAGATTTGTCGGTGGAAGTAACGGGAATTGAAGACGAGAAAGTAACAGAAAGCGTCTACAATCACATGCGTGACGTCATTACTCACCGTAAACGCAATACTTTTGAGAATGCTCACGGCAAGAGTAGCTTTACCTTAGGCGCAGAAGATAGCACTGGTGCAGTTGAAATCTTGGTTAAGGGCGATTCTATGGGGTCAAACTATAAGATTCGCGGCACCGAAATTTGTCAGGTTAGCCGGGTGATGGGACCAATGGCTTTTGTGATTAATACTAACGAAAGTCTAGATACGGGAGAAGGCTATATTTCTACGGGCTACAACGCTATTTTTCGCGACTCTAAGACTAACGACCTCAAAGCCAAGCGAGAGTTTGACGAAAGCTATAAAAAGCTCGGTAAATACTATGTGCCGCAACACCAAAAGATCGAATCTATCGATCCTGACTCGGATAAGATTATTACTGAATTTAGCTTTTCGGAAACTAAATTATTAGAGCCGGCTGCCTTAGCATAATTTGACCCCAGTTTGCTTCTGCCGCGCTAGGATCGAAGTATAGTATTACAGTTAGATTAATTTAACCAACTATGACACTAGCATTAACGACGGATAACGTTGAAACCGTCTTGGACGAACTACGTCCTTATTTAATGGCTGATGGCGGCAACGTCGAACTAGCCGAAATTGAAGGCCCAATTGTCAAATTAAGATTACAGGGTGCATGTGGCTCTTGCCCAAGCTCTGCTATGACTTTAAAAATGGGTATCGAGCGTCGTTTACGGGAAAAAATTCCGGAAATCGTTGAAGTAGAGCAAGTAGTTTAAACTTAAGCTCAATCGAGCCTTGCTTAGCAGCGGGATGGATTAAATTTCCTCCCGTTTTTTGTTTTTTATAGTCGTTCTAATTAATTTCCATACCATTTTTTTTGCTTCGACGGAGTTCGTGTAAATAGTTTATATCTATGACAATAATTCGTAAATTTACGCCTATCAACCCGAAAATTTCGATAAGGTACATCTATAGAGATTTTAATCGAGGCTCCAAGCTATAGGGTTTGAATAGATTTACCGTGAGTTCAATAGCTATAAAATGTAGCTCCACCGGACTCATCGGCTTAAGGTCTATAGAATAGAGCCATCAAAAGGAGATGTAATTGATGTCTGACAATCGAAGAAGCAAAGAAGTAACCCAGGGTAATCAGCGATCGCCCAATCGAGCTATGTTACGGGCAGTAGGTTTTGGCGATGATGACTTTAGCAAGCCTATCGTTGGTTTGGCTAATGGCTACAGTACGATTACCCCCTGCAATATGGGAATTAATACCCTCGCACTAAGGGCAGAATCGGCACTCCGCGATGCAGGAGCAATGCCACAAATGTTTGGCACGATTACCATTAGTGACGGTATTTCTATGGGTACAGAGGGGATGAAATATTCCCTAGTTTCCCGGGATGTAATTGCCGATTCGATTGAAACCGCCTGTAACGGTCAAAGTATGGATGCAGTGCTGGCGATTGGCGGATGCGATAAAAACATGCCAGGGGCAGTATTGGCGATCGCGCGGATGAATATTCCGGCTATTTTTGTTTATGGCGGCACAATTAAGCCAGGTAAGCACAATGGCGAAGACCTGACAGTGGTTAGTGCCTTTGAAGCTGTCGGGCAATATAGTGCGGGGAAAATTGATAAAGCTGAGTTAGATGCGATCGAGCGTAAAGCCTGTCCGGGAGCTGGTTCTTGTGGCGGCATGTTTACGGCTAACACTATGTCTTCAGCATTTGAGGCGATGGGTATCAGTCTGCCCTATTCTTCAACAATGGCAGCGGAAGATGAAGAAAAAGCAGAAAGTGCTGAAAAGTCTGCCTTTACTCTGGTTGAGGCGATTAAAGCACAAATTTTGCCCAGTCAAATTTTGACCCGTAAGGCGTTTGAAAATGCGATTACCGTCATTATGGCAGTGGGGGGTTCGACTAATTCAGTTTTGCATCTACTGGCGATCGCTAATACTATTGGCGTTGAGCTTACTTTAGATGATTTTGAGACAATCAGACAGCGCGTCCCGGTAATTTGTAACCTTAAACCATCAGGTAAATATGTTACCGTCGAGCTCCATAATGCAGGGGGTATTCCCCAGGTTATGAAGATGCTGCTAGCCCACGACCTTCTACATGGTGATGCGATGACCGTGACGGGTAAAACGATCGCCGAAATTGTTGCCGATCTGCCGGAAAATCCACCCATCGACCAAGACGTAATTCGTCAGTGGGATAACCCTGTCTACCAGGAAGGACATCTAGCCATACTCAAGGGCAACCTAGCCAGCGAAGGTTCGGTAGCTAAAATTAGTGGTGTCAAAAACCCCGTAATTACTGGCCCAGCTCGGGTATTTGAGTCAGAAGAGGAATGTCTCGATGCTATTCTAGACGGCAAAATTAAAGCGGGAGATGTAATTGTCGTGCGTTATGAAGGGCCAAAAGGAGGGCCGGGAATGCGTGAAATGTTGGCTCCTACTTCCGCGATAATTGGTGCAGGACTGGGTGATTCTGTCGGCTTAATTACCGATGGTCGTTTTTCGGGCGGTACCTACGGTATGGTTGTGGGTCATGTTGCTCCTGAAGCAGCGGTAGGAGGGACGATCGCCCTGGTAAATGAAGGAGATAGTATTACGATTGATGCCCGGCAAAAGCTCTTACAGGTCAACGTTGATGAAGCAGAGTTAAAACAGCGTCATAGCCAATGGCAGAAGCGCCAGCCCAGATATCCTCGGGGTGTATTGGGCAAATATGCCAAGCTCGTTTCTTCTAGCAGTCTCGGTGCCGTGACGGATTTAAACCTACATAGTTAGTCTATAAGGCTAAATCTACATAATTAAAGCGTTTATGGGGGCAAACAATTTTCCGCCCTCATACAACCGTTGGCAATTGGTAAAATTAGCTGAACCCCAAGCAACGTTCGGGAAATAATGTCTAAAGGCAGCTACCGGCGATCGCCTATTCCAATGACAATTTTGAGTCAATGAGTCAAGCATGAAAAAACTTTTAGTTACCGGCGCGAGCGGCTTTTTAGGCTGGAATTTAGGTCAGCAAGCCCAAGCAAACTGGGAAGTATACGGAACTTATTATCGCCACGCAGTTGATATTCCCGGGGCAAAGTTAGAACGGCTAGACCTAACCAATTTTGGCGAATTAAAGCAACTGTTCGAGCAGATCGAACCCGACGGAGTAATTCATACAGCGGCGGCTTCTAAACCCAATTTTTGCCAAACAAATCGAGCCGTAGCCCATGCTATTAATGTCGATGCCGCGGTAAACATAGCCCGTCTTTGTAGCGATCGCCGTATTCCTCTTGCCTTTACCTCAACTGATTTGGTCTTTGATGGTAAAAATCCTTTGTATAAAGAAGCCGATCCTGTCTGTCCGATTAACTACTATGGGGAACAAAAAGCGATCGCCGAGCAAAAGATGTCAGCAGTTTATCCCCAAGTTGCTCTCTGTCGGATGCCCTTAATGTTTGGGGTTGCCTCTCCCGTTGCCGGTAGTTTCTTACAGGGGATAGTCGATAAGCTCAAAACAGGTCAACAGATCGATTTATTTACTGATGAATATCGTACTCCTGCCAGCGCCACCACTGCGGCTCAAGGACTCTTATTAGCCATAGAACAGCAGGTACCGGGATTACTTCACCTGGGAGGTCAAGAGCGTATTTCTCGCTATAACTTTGGTTTACTTCTCGCTGATGTTTTAGATTTATCTCCCGCCAGGATCGCTCCAGGGAAACAGGCAGATGTCGTGATGGTGGCACCGCGATCTCCCGATACTTCTTTAGATAGCAGTAAGGCAGTGGCTTTGGGCTATAATCCTCTATCTATTCGGGCAGAATTAATGGCAATTCGCGATCGACTTTAAAAGTACGATCATTCTATTTAACTATTAAAAAGGCTGAGAGCTGCCCTAAAGGATTAGCGAAACAGCACGTTGCGGAGGTGTCCTCAGTTGAAGTGACTGTTTCAAGAAGCTCCTCCGTCGCGTCAGAGCTGAGAGCTACAAAGAATAACTCATCGTGAACATTACTTAACGACCAACGCCGAAAATTGTAATTAAAGACTGACCCAAGTTAAATTAAGAAACCTCCTACTCACTCTTGGGGTCTTCTTTGCGGCTATGAAACGGTTTTATCCATCCCTACTAAAAATCTTGGCGATCGCCATTGGTCTATGGCTAATTTGGGAATTTTCCTCGCGGCTCTTTGCCGAAGTGCTCTGGTTTCAAGAAGTTGATTATCTCTCTGTCTTTTTAGTGCGTCGCCTCAGTCAATATATTCTGTGGTTAGTCGTTACCTTTATTTCGGCATTATTTATCGTCGGTAATCTCTGGCTGGCAGATCGTTGGCAGTGGCAGTGGCTACCTAAAAATGAATGGTATAAAGTCGGCGAGGTGATTACACCCCAACAGCTTATACCTCAATCCCAGGGATTGGTAAAAGAAGCAACGGCAATAGCGAAGGGAAAATTATTCATACCCCAACGTCATAATGCTCGACGATATTCTCCCCGTTTAAAGCTACCTCTATTATTAACCGCCGCGATCGTCACTGCCGTAAGCATTACCTGCATTTTAATTCACTATACTGACTTAGCTCTATCCGTCTGGCAAACTAGCTATCGTCTACCCCAGATTGCCGCTACCTTAAAACCGCCTCTTGATGTATTCGACCTGACTAATTTGACGGGCTTTACGATCAGCTATCTACGTCAGTTAGTAATTATTGTCGTTGTAGTTGGACTGTTGTTGTGGCGAACCCAGACTAGTTTAAAAGCGATCGCTATTTTACTCAGTGTTGTGTTTGGCTCGATCGCGGCGGGTAACTGGACGACCTGTTTGCGCTTTTTATATCCTTCTCAATTCGATTTAGTCGATCCGCAGTTTGGTCGGGACATCGGCTTTTATATTTTTAGCTTTCCCCTGTGGCATCTGATTGAATCTTGGCTATTGGGCTTATCTTTCTGCACCTGGTTGGGCTGTACTCTACTTTATTTACTTTCGGGGAATAGCCTTTCTGAAGGTCGTTTTCCGGGATTTACGAAAATCCAGCTCCGGCATATTTCTTTTCTCGGTGCGGTAGTGATGTCTGCCCTCGCCTGTCAGCATTGGATTAATCGCTTTGACCTGCTTTATAGCTCCCGAGGTGTGGTTTATGGAGCGGGCTATACCAATATTCAGGTTCAACTACCCCTAGAAGGATGTCTTGCTTTGGTGGCAATTCTCAGTGCGGTTTGGCTCTTATATAAAAGTTGGCAGGGATATCAGAATCTACAAATTCAACAGCGCAAGGTCAAAAAAATTATTCTGTTAGTTTTTCCCTTTGTGCTTTATCTAGCTGTGCTACTCCTGAGTAATATTGCTAGCGCTACGGTACAGCGTCTGATCGTGCAGCCCAACGAACTAGCCAAAGAACAGACCTATATTAAACGCAGCATTGCTTTAACTCGTACGGCATTTAATCTCGATAATATTGAAGCCAAAACTTTTAATCCCAGGGGACAGCTTACCGCCAGCGATATTCAAAACAACGATTCTACTATCAAAAATATTCGACTTTGGGATACTCGTCCGATTCTGCAAACCAATCGTCAGCTACAGCAAATTCGTCCCTATTATCAGTTTCACGATGCCGATATTGATCGCTATCTTTTAAGCGAACAGCCAGATCTAGCCGATGCCGATAAACAGCAGGTGATTATTGCTGCACGGGAACTAGACTATACCCAGGTACAAGACATTGCCAAAACTTGGGTTAACGAACATCTGATTTATACCCATGGCTATGGCTTTACCCTTTCTCCCGTAAATCGAGTCGCGGAAGGAGGTTTACCCTTTTACTATATTAAGAATCTGGGCACGGGCAACCGCGAGTCAGGTTCTCTAACTATCTCGGACGACACTATTCGCAACAGTATTCCCATTGGCAAGCCCCGCATTTATTTTGGCGAGTTAACCAATCCTTACATCATGACCTCCACAAAGGTTCGAGAGCTAGATTTTCCCAGTGGTGAAGAGAATGTTTATACCGTTTATGACGGCACCGGAGGCATCAAAATTGGTAATTATTTTCAGCGGATGCTGTTTGCCGAATATCTCAAAGACTGGCAGATGTTGTTTGCCCAAAACTTTACCGACGATACCAAGCTGCTATTTCGTCGCAATATTAAAAGTCGCGTGAAGGCAATTGCACCTTTTTTAAACTACGATCTTGACCCTTATCTAGTTGCCGCCAAAACCAACGAAAATAGCAATACAGAAAATAATCTCTATTGGATTATTGACGCCTATACTACCAGCGATCGCTATCCCTATTCCGATCCGGGGGAAAATCAGTTTAACTATCTCCGTAATTCCGTCAAGGTAGTCGTAGATGCCTACAACGGCAAGGTAGATTTTTATCTGGCTGATGAGTCCGATCCCATTATTCGCACCTGGAATAAAATATTTCCTCAGCTATTTAAACCCCTGGCGGCAATGCCGTTAGATTTGCGTCGCCATATCCGCTATCCCGAAGATTTGTTTAGTGTCCAGTCAGAAAGACTATTGACCTACCATATGCGCGATCCGCAGGTATTCTATAACCGCGAGGATCAGTGGCAAAATCCCCGAGAGATATACGGTTCGGAATCTCAGGCAGTCAAACCCTACTATCTGATTATGAAGCTACCTACTGCCGAACAGGAAGAATTTATCCTCCTCCATCCTTATACACCCACTAGTCGCCCCAACTTAATTGCCTGGTTGGCGGCACGTTCTGACGGTGCGGAATATGGCAAGCTACTACTCTATAAATTTCCCAAGCAAAAACTAATTTATGGTCCCAATCAAATCGAAGCCTTAATTAACCAAGACCCCGTGATTTCTCAGCAAATCTCCCTCTGGAATCGCGAGGGTTCCCGGGCAATTCAGGGCAACTTATTAATTATTCCCATCGAACAGTCTCTGCTGTATGTCGAACCCCTCTATATCGAGGCGGAAGAAAATAGCCTACCAGCCTTGGCTAGAGTTATCGTTATTTATGAAAATCAGATTGTGATGGCAGAAACCCTCGATGAAGGTATCCAAGCTATCTTTCAACCGGAGGATGATTCCAACACGATTATTCGTCCCGTTGAAGACGTAACTTCCGAAAATGCTGGTTAATTACTGATTACTAATTAATAACTACTAATTAATAACGCTTTGATAATGTTCGACGGTAGGGAAAGGAGTGTAAAAATGATGCAGCAGTTTTTTCCAAGTCTGATATTCTGGCGATCGCCGAAAACCAACTGTATGGTCGGTTAAAGTTTGCCAATTATAGCAATCGAAGTATAGGTTAGGACGTTTGTTTAACAGCTAAATCTACTCTTTCTCGAAAGTCATCAATACTAC
>JBCBIN010000168.1:0-7546 GCA_038524555.1 Cyanobacteria bacterium J06623_7
GCATTTTTACTTACTGCAAAAGTGGGATGCTCCCACCTTGTCATAATCTTCTGGCGGAACAATAATGCCGATATCGCTCAAGCCGAGAGCATCAGAGGCAATTCTTTTAAACATATCGCCGTTTTAATCAAAAATACTAATTTTCTATTAGTTTGTATACTCGTTCTTATTCAAAATGGCTATAAAAAAAGTTAGTGAGCAATACAGTAGCTATTTCTCCCCTGTTGTTTAGCTTGATATAGTGCAGTGTCCGCCCGACTAATCATCTGTTTGGAATCGCCTTGAATTAGGGGAATCTGACAGAAAAGACCCATACTAATGGTAACGAACTGGCTGACATCAGATGCCGCATGAATTATTTGACGTGCCAATAGTTCTTCTTGAATCGATATAGCGATCGCTATGGCATTATCTAAAGTAGTGTCCGGCAGTACGACAGCAAATTCTTCTCCACCGTAACGAGCCACCAAATCCGAACCTCGCTGGGCAGCTGTTTGCGCTGCTTGAGCTACCTGAATGAGACAATCATCTCCCGCTTGATGTCCATAGCGATCGTTATAGCGTTTGAAAAAATCGACATCAAACAAAATAAACCCCAGTGGTCTACCCTCCAGCGCTAGACGTTGCCATTTTTCCGTTAAATAAGTGTCAAAATAACGACGATTAGCTACCTGAGTCAAGCCATCTAAATTTGCCAGACGCTCTAACTCTCGGTTAGCTTGACGTAATTCGTAAGTGCGCTCGTTGACTTTGCGCTCTAGGGTATAACTATAGTCTTCTAGTTGAGAATAAAGGCGAGAACTCTCAATCGAAATAGCCGCCTGAGCGGAAAGCAGAATTAAAACTTCCACCCGCTCGGGAGTAAATACCCCGGTAGTCAAATTATTTTCTAGATACAGAATACCAATAGCTTTACCATGATTGAGCAGGGGAACACAAAGAATTGATTTAGGCTGATGATCGAGAATATAGCGATCGCCAGTAAACTGTCCTTCCCGGGTAGCATCATTCAAAATAATGTTTTCCTGGGTGCGAGTTACATAATTGACAATGGCAGTGGCCAAAAATGGTGCCTGAGTCGGGTCGAGAGAATCAATTGCGATCGACTGCAAAACTATCGCCTCGTTGTTATCTGCCGTTCCTTCTGCCTCAATCAACCAGCTATGGTCTTTTTTGAGAATTAAAAATCCTCTTTGCGCTCCGGCATTTTTAATCAGGATTTGCATTAATTTTTTGAGCAGCTTGTCTAAAACCATTTCCCCCGCCAGAGCTTGGGAAGCCTCGATCGCACAAGAAAGGTCTAGAGCCCCGGAATGTCTGCTGGAAGTATTGCGGGTAATCTCGATGGTCGAAATTTCCGTGGCATTTGCCGATAAGAGTAAGGGATATTGAGCTTCTAATGCCGCCGCTTTACGTTGGGCACCCCAAAGCCGATAGCCAGAATAGGCTTTACGCAGATACAAATCGGCAAAATCTTGTTTGTTTTTCGCCAGCCAGAATCTTCCGGTTAACTCATTGCCCAAAGCTTCATTGTGAATAAATTTATGCTCTCTTGCCCCAGCAATTGCCCGGTCGTATAGTTCCATAGCGGCGAGATGGCGGTCTTCAACTCTAGCAGTTTCAGCGGTAACCAGATCGTGTTTATCGGCGAAATTTTCGGGACAATTATCGACCCAAATTTGCATCTGTTGTTGATTGGCTGCTATTTTTTGTCGGTACTCTAACTGCTCTGACTCGTCTGCTGTGTCATAGAGTGCCAGCATCGTTAGGGAAGAATAATAATTATGCTCGGCTTCAGGAATTAAACCGCGCACTATTGGCAGCCAGGGGGTAGCAGCCAGGGAATAAGATAGCGCCGCCCGATATTCTTGATGTAGATAGAGAATCTGGGTTTTAAACGTATAGTAAATACAGAGAGAGTAATAATCTTGATGGGATTCGCAGTGGCTGATATATGCTGTTTCTGTAGTCAGCTCGCTATCGAAAGATTCTCCTAAGGTTTTGCCTGTTAAGTAGAAAATACCAAGCTGGCGGGCAATAAGAGTATCAAGAACCGTAATGTTTTTGGGCTTGCTGGCAAACTGAATCAGACTAGGTAAAGCTGCCGCAATATCGCTCAAATTATCCCCCCCAAATAGACGATTACCAACTTTGTTAATCGACGAAAAGCCGACGAATTGAATATCCCCTGATTCCAGACCGATAGTAAATGCCTCCTCATTAACTGCGTGCGAAAATCTACCGTGCCGCACCCAAGGCATAATGTGATTTGCCAGCATATTACAGGCGCGACATTTATAGTTTAAGTCTTGAAAGCGATCGCTAATTTTGAGACTTAATAAACCCAGTTGGTAAGCCAGTTGAGCTTCATTGACATGCCAAATCAAAATCGTCCCATAGCAGCTATAGGCCATTGCCGCTTCAGGAATTGCGCCATACTTAAAACACAGATTGGAACATTTGGTAGCGATGAGGGCAAAAAGATTCTAATCTAAAAAATAAGCCGGCGTCAGCAGATTGATCAGGATCTTAACTGCGGCTCTTTTGTCAGCCAGGCTCATTTCCGGGGCATTCACCAGGGTGGCAATTTCTCGCCCGTCTAGATTTTGTCTGGCTGCGGCTACTTCTGAGACTAACGCCTCTGACAGCTGACTATGGGGCAAGTCGATATCGAGGAGCTGTAGGGCTTTACGACCTTCTTCGAGGGATTCTGCATATTTACCAATGATGGTATAAAGCAAAATTAAAGAGCTATAGATATCTGCTTTCGCTAGAGGTGAGTTGGCTTTATCTAACAAAAGCCGGATTGAAGATTCCGAACGTTCGTAGTTACCGTTTAGGTACTCTAGTTCTGACTGCTCTCGGTAAAGGTCAAAGGCGATCGCGTAATTTTCGCTCCAGCTAGCAGACGGTAGGTAACTAATCCCCGTAGTGGCATATTCTAGGGCAGCGGCATAGGCTGTAGCCTGCTTGGCTTTACGACTAGCCTTAAGGTTTAATCTGGCAACTTCCAGTCTCTCGGCAGAGTCACTAATGGCATCCTGTCCGAGATTGAGATGATCGACTATGGCAAATAGCCTGTCTGTAATTTCTCGCTCGGTCAGATTATCTAGTAAAAGCCGCCCAATTTGGTAATGAAGCTCTGCTTTTTGGCTATCCTCGATCGTGGCGTAGGCAGCCTGTTGAATGCGATCGTGATTGAATTTATAGTCCTGAATCGACAGTTCCGTATCTAATTCCGACAGGGGTAAAATCAGACCCGAATGAACGGCGGGGAGAAGGCGATCAAAAATTGTCGAGGGAAATTCGGTACCGACAATTGACAGGGTATCCAGGTCAAAAAAAGCCCCCAGACAGGAAGCTAAAGACATAATTTCTTGGGTGGGTTCTGGCAGTCTTTTAACTTCATCAATCACTAATTCCACCACGTTATTGGTGATGTCCATAGCTTCAATTTGTGCAAAGTCCCATTGCCAGCTTAGGCTCTCTAAATTAAATTCCAGCAGACCTTCAAGATATAAGGTTTTGAGAAACTGATTGACAAAGAAGGGATTGCCGCCAGTTTTTTGCATAACCAACTCAGCTAAAGGCTTGACGGTCGAGCGATCGCAATATAGTGTCTCGGTCAAAATTTGGCTGATATAATCGAGATTGAGCGGTTCCAGCACGATGCGGGAGATAACAACTTCTTGCTGCTCCAGCTCTGTGAGGGTAGTTTGTAGGGGATGAGTCGAGCTAACTTCGTTGTGGCGATAGGAACCAATTAAAAAAAGATATTTTAAAGCATTATCTGTAGCGATCGATTCAATTAGCTTGAGAGTTGCCGAATCTACCCATTGGAGGTCGTCGAGAAAAATTACCAGGGGATGTTGGCGATCGCAAAACACGCTGATAAAGTTACGGAACACCAGATTAAACCGATTCTGAGATTCTGCTGCCCCTAAAGGAGCCACCGAGGGCTGTTTGCCAATAATCAACTCTATTTCGGGAATTACATCGACAATGACTCCAGCATTCTTGCCTAAAATGTCTAACAGTTGCTGCCGCCAATCCTGAAGCTGGCTGGAATTTTCTGTGAGCAGTTGCTTGACTAACCCCTGGAAGGCAAAGACAATCGCTGAATAGGGAACATTGCGTTGAAACTGATTAAATTTACCAAAGATAAAATAACCCTGCTTGGCCGTAATCGGCTTATATATTTCTCGCACTAGAGCAGATTTGCCAATACCGGAATAACCGGTCACCAACATCATTTTTGTGGGTGGGGTAGGAGGCAGTGAGTCCGATTGAGTTAGCTCGCCAATATCTATTGTTTCTGCGGTGACTGCTTCAAAGGCATTGAGAAGAATTTCTAGTTCGCGATCTCGACCATAAAGCTTTTGGGGAATGCGAAAATCTACTGGAATATCTTGAGAACCCAGGGAAAATTCGGCAATGGTTTGACTACTCTCCCACTGTCTAAGACATTCTGTCAGATCGGCTTTGATACCCCAAGCACTGCGATAGCGAGCCTCCGCCTTTTTCGCCATTAATTTCAAGACGATATCGGCAATCATGGGGGGAAGACAGTTGTTGCTCTCAATGGCAATTAAGTCTCGGGGAGAAATAGGCTGTTTGGCAATCTGACAGTGAACTAATTCCATCACGTTTGCCGTTTCAAAAGGGAGCCTACCCGCAAGCAATTCGTAGAAAGTAACTCCCAAAGAGTAAAAATCGGTACGGTAGTCTAAAGTGCGGTTCATTCTGCCCGTTTGTTCGGGAGAGATATAGGCCAAAGTGCCTTCTAAGACACTAGGATGCTTGAGAGCCGGATTTTCGACCGTTAAAATCGTTGAAATCCCAAAGTCAATAATTTTGACTTCTTTGGTTGCCAGATTGAGAACAATATTAGACGGATTAATATCTTTATGAATAATTTTGGCAGCGTGAATTTGCCCTAAAATATCGGTGATCGCGATCGCCAGATGCAGAAATTCGCTGATTTGCGTCGAAAACTCTCCCTGTCGGCAGGGTAAAAGACCTCTCTGCATTAGTTTCTCGAGAGACTCCGCTCCAAAATCTTCGATGACAATCGCGAAGGATTTACAGTTGGTTTCTAACCCTTGAGCTTTAATCACCCCATCGAGATCTATTTGAGTGAGGATTTTATATTCCTGCCGGTAGCGGATTAGCTCCTGAGGACTAGAACATGTTTCCTTAAGAACTTTAATGATCGAGTTTTTGCCGTCTGATTTTTTAGTAGCTCGGTAGACTTCTGAATTAATACTCTCGTAAATCTTTTCTGTTAGCAGGTAGTCAGCGATCGCCCGTATCATTTAATCTGCCTCAAAATACTCCGGTGCATCTTACAGTCGTTTTTCATGTATGAACTACGTTGAAAATTAACTAGTGATACTGTTGGCCATGTATCGGGGATTCATCAAATCATAGCGTAAGCTTAAGTCCGGATTTAAAGCATCGCGTTCCTGGTTTCTTTGCTCAATTTCTTCCCCGATTGTGGCTAATTTTTGCTGATAATCTTTAATAGCTGCTCGCGCGGCTGGCTCGAACTGACTTAATTTATAGTCGCCGATTTTTTTGGTTTGAATGTAGTTGAGATAAAATCCCAGACTTTGAACCAGCACATTTTTTAAAGGCGGCATCAGCTGGCTTAAGTAGTTTGAGGATAGGGGAGTCTCTAAATCGGTATTGGGTGGAGACATGAGACTAAAAGGCATGTTCGGTGCAAAAGCTACGTATTGGTAGAGGCTGTAGTGTACACAGTTGTGTTGGGCAGTAGTGATAAAAATAATGTTGCCCACTGTTTCCACAACCTCATCAATAGTGTTAAAGCGGCGGGGAAAATCCGTAATGCCCATTTTGTTCTCGGTCAAGCTGCCGGAGATTTCGTCTGCCCAAGCCTGTAATTGTGAGTCGTTTGCCACATCGCGATCGCTCTGATAGTAGAGAGTGACATATTGTCTGACAAACTGATGAATTGCGTCCCAGACCAACTTGCCATCATCTCGATAGGGAAAAAATAAGTCGGGGTCTGATAAATGCTGCTGTTGGAGATCTTGAGGAAAAGCCATCCCTTTAAAGCTGTAGGTCTTCATGCCCTCTCCCATGAAATCTGCTAGGGTATCTTGCTGACAGGGCAACACCATGCCAAAAGGAGGGATTTTTCCTCCGGCATGACTCGGGCGATAGTATCTTACGAGGGTATTCACCGCCAGGGTATCTTGCCAATGAGGCTGGAGCAATTTAAACAGAGGATGAGAAGGTAATAACTGGCGATAGGTAGCTAATACCAGAGAACCAATCAAATAGTGGGTGCGGACACTATGAGTCCAACAGTTTTGAGCGACAACATCGGCATTTTGGACGAACATTTTGGCCATAGTCCAATGGTTGCCGTGGTTGGGAGTATAGATCGGATTTTGATCGCCGGTAGGTTTTGTCCCATATAGCTTAATTGCCAGAGGCTTAAGCAGCCCATCATCCTGACGATAAAATAGGGCTAATGGATTGGTTATATACTGTTGACGACCATTTGCCAGAGTCTTAAGCTGTTCCGTCATCACTTCCAAGGCAGAATAATCGGCGAGGTAGAGTCGCTGATTCTCTAGAGCTTCGGTGTAGGTTAGACCGGTCAAGCTGGCAACGGTATCTGCTACCGCAAAATTTTCCAGAATGTCGTCTGCTACGGTTAAACCCTTAATCCAGGTGGGATTAGGGCCAGAAACTCTTTGCAGCCCAAAATAGGCATCGTCGTTAAAGCGATCGAGATACTGAGCATTGGCCTGCCGGAAAAAAAAGAAATAGTAGTCGGAGAAATTAGCAAAGGGGTAACCTTTTAACGAAGATTTAATCAGAGCATAAACCCCCACCAGTAGTAGCATGACTAATTTATAAATAGTCATCACCGCTAGCCGCCAACTCGGCATGGTTATCAGCCATTTCTTGATACCTTTGGTCGATAGACAGGCAATACTGCCGTTAAAGCTAGCATAAGGATCCTGTAAATCGTATTGATATAGCCAACGCATTCTGTTGAGATATTGTCCGGCTTGCTGATGTTTATCGGCTAGATTCTGCTGAGATAAAAATGTTTTACCAACCATAATCCAAGTTATTTTTAGCTGTTTCCACGCAACAAAAAGTCAGCTTTCGTCGCCAAATCCACAACAAAAGGCTGCTGTTTCCCTAATTTACCCAGTTAGCAGCGAAATAGAACAGAGAAGTGTAATCTAATTGACGATCGCGATCGGCGTAAATATAATTCGGACAAGCCAAGGTTGGGCTTATCAGTCGGGCAAGATCGTTACAAGCTCATGACCGATAACTTGAAACCAGCCTCTTGGGCACAAAAGTTACGAGGGATCTCATTTATTTATCGGGGAGAAAGGCTTCATGTCTGTCAAAAAACTGCTGACGGCGATTTCGATCTTGGTGCTATGTGGTCTGGTCGGTTTGATGGGTGCGCGATCGATGCTTCAGCGTACCGTAGCTAATTCAACTCCTGGCTGGACTGAAGAGACTCAGGAACAATTTTATTTTATCGACC
>JBCBIN010000169.1:0-7534 GCA_038524555.1 Cyanobacteria bacterium J06623_7
CAAGACATATCAAGCAGCCGAGGCTCAAGCAAAGAAACTAAATACTAATGCCGATGAGTTGATGGATAGGTTGCTATCTACTGCTTGGCACGAACAGATAGCCCAGAAAATTCTTAAGGATAAGAGAAAAGGGGGGGGTAACGGCATAATTCAATATGGTGTAACTTCAGACAATATTGGCTACTTATCTATCTTGTCGATGAGCAATCATGGAGACAATTTTAATGCAGACAATATTTACGATGCGATGGACACCATCGATCTTGTTATGGAAGATGCCATGAAAGAGCTTGCTGATACTAAGGCTGTTATCGTTGATGTGTCTCTTAATGACGGTGGAAGTGATGCGATCGCTCGTAAGTTTGCTACCTATTTTACCGATCACCGAACTTTTGTTTATTCTAAAGAAGCTGGAGATGCCAAGAATCGACCTCGTCACGATTTATATATCGAGCCAAATGACGGTGGCAGATATCTCAAACCAGTCTATATGTTGACCAGCGATCTTACAGCCAGTGCGGCAGAAATATTTGTGATGTCGATGCGTGCTTTACCGAATGTCACCCATGTTGGGGAAACAACTACTGGCTCGCTATCCGATACCTTAAGTAAGACTTTACCTAATGGTTGGTGGGTAAGTTTGTCCAATGAAATCTATCTCGATAGTCAAAATACGCTTTGGGAATCGAAAGGAATACCCCCGGAAATTAATATTCCTGTTTTTGACCCGAACGATATATTCCAAGGGCATTATGAAGCAGTGACTCAAGTCTTACAATTGATTCAGGGCGATCGCCAAAACTAAACAAGACAAAACCTAACCTACTTCGGTAACTAAGCTATATTCGCCAAATTTGACTGCATCGGCGCTATTCGTCCCCTCAGTAACGCTAATTAAATAACTCGCTCCGGCTTCTGGAATTAAAAGCGTGGGGGACTTTGAATTTAATCTCCCTCCAAATTTGGGTGGCAGGGGGACAAAATCAAAAACTGAGTTGTATAAAAAATAACTTCTCAAACACCCTCTTAGATCTTTAAATAGAATTTATAAATATATTTATCAAGCATGAGTCAACTTGAAATCAACTAAAATACCTGGCTATGAAAATAAACGTTGCCGGTATATATAGCGTTTCTTGGTTTGGTGAAGCAGAGTAATCCCTCTCATTGGCCAAAGAGTAAAGGTAAAAGGGAAAGGAATTTCCGCTTATTTGGCAAATTCGCCTAATCTACCTCATTAATTTGAGAAACGCTATAGTTGCGCTCTTAATAATCTTGGATATTACCAGATAAAAAGACTACTAGGCAGTGAGAAAAAGTAGCGAAAAGTAATGAGATTTATTTGATTATTTGCACAAAAATTAATACTAGATTGCCATTGCATACGATCTGCTTAAATCGACTAAAATAAGCTATCTTATCTGTATTAAAAATAGATGCCTCTAGAGAAAATACTCTATTAAACGCTTATTTGACTATCAAATGATGCGCCAATAAATGCATGATAAAAAGTGGCGCTCTCTCTATATGTAAAAGAAAAGCTTCGAGTCACAAAAGTATCAATCCAAGCAATGTTTTTCGGGCCAAAATAGCCAGACTATCCGATAAACAAATTTATCAATTTGCCGATGTTATCAATCTGTTTCTTTGATTTTTACCTGCAAATAAATTCCAACCGGCACCCAACTTTATTTTTGGTTCTTGAAATACTAGTCAGCGGCTTGTAGAGTTACTATTGCGCTCGCTATATTCGGAACAGGGCAAGTTTTTAACAAAACTAGAATACGGGAACTATAACCAACAAGTAGAGGTAGCAACGTTCCCCAAATAATAAGTTATGCGGATGGCGAGAATCGAACTCGCAAGGCGTGAGCCACACGCCCCTCAAGCGTGCGTGTCTACCAATTCCACCACATCCGCGCGATGTTGAGCCATTTGAAGACGAAGGTTTTACGCCTATAATGCTCTTGGCAATATATAATTTATCACATAATTAACCTAATTGCTGGCTTAATCGTCAAACGGTAGACATCATCTTGTTTTACTCGACGATTGAAACCTCTTGAACCAGTTCGCGAAATTTTTGACGTTGTTGGGGGGTTAAAATCTCTCTAGTAGCCAACATGCTCTCAAATCTTAGCCTCCCCATCTCTTGGCGCAAAAGGTTAAGCTGTTGATTTTTGGCTCTGAGTAATTCGATCGATTCAGTTCCTACCATCATGTCGGACAATTGCTGCTGGAGCCGGGCAATAACCTGTTTTTTCTTGAGCATCTGCTGTCGATACTGCCGATGGATTTGTTTTATTTTCTGCTGCTGCTCCCCAGTTAAATCCAACTGCTGAAGTAGGCTTAATGCTTGTTGTGGCTCTGGCTTGGTATGTTGGGTAATGAGAACTTCGGTCTGGATAGAAGAGTTTTGTCTGAAGCGGAAAAACCGCCCGGGGTGGGAAAATACTGGTAGGCTATAGAAAATTGATAGCGCGATCGCGATGAGAGTTAGGAGATACCGCTGTCGGCGAACTAAAGCGTGGAAAATCATTTTAAGCTTATAACTAGGCTAAATTTTGAGTTTAAAAATAAAAAATTATAGATTAGGCTTGGGGCAGATTTTACTGTGCCGAAACGGATAGGGTTTGCTGTGGTTCGGATACCGTCGGTAGCAACCAGTAGGCTTCAGTCTCTTCAATAGCAGTATAGCTATTATTGTTGAGAGTATTTTGCCAATTTTTGACCAAGAAATTCTCTAAATCTTTAGGTTCTAGGGCAATACGGGGTGTTCTTAAACCAAAGCTAACCGAGGTGAATAAAAAGCCAGTGGCGATCGCTCCAGGAATTTTCCAGGTCACTTTAAAGGGTAATTTTCTCGCTTTGGCATGAGGCGGGAGGGCATCAATTAACTGCTGTTCTAGATGGGGATGGGCATCGGGTGCTAGAGGTTGGTTATGTCGCAGAAAGCTAACTAGATTATTTTGACGGTCATTGGGTAGGTTAGTCATGGCGATCAATAAAACAAATAAATTTAACTGGATTTAACTAGATTTAAGTTATTAAAGGGATATTCCCTGCCGTTCGAGAAATTTCTTGAGAGAATTTCGGGCATGAAATAGCCTTGATTTAACCGTACCTACTGGGATATTGAGAATTTCGGCTACTTGTTTTTGAGGTAAGTCTTCCAGGTCGTGTAAGACCAAGACAGCTCGATGCTCGAGGCTCAAGTTACTCAAACCCCTTTGAACTAAATCCCGATAGTGTAGCTGCATTAAATCTGGCGCTGATTCTAAGCTAGCAGATTTGCTATTGTGTGCCTCCTTTTCCCAAATTTTCTCATTCAAACTAGTTTTCTCCTGACCTCGGGCTAGTTTACGCCGGCGATCGGTAGCCACGTTCCAGCTAATTCGATAGAGCCAGGTAGAAAAGTATTGAGTGTTTTTTAATTTGGGTAACCCTTTCCAGACTTTGAGGAACACTTCCTGAACCAAATCATCTAGCAAGCTCGCACCACAAAGTTGATAGAGGGTTGAGCGTACCCGCTGTTGATAACGTTGATATAACAGGCGAAAACAGTCGCGATCGCCCTGCTGACACAGATGGATTAGTTCTTGTTCGGTTACTTTTCCT
Source organism: Cyanobacteria bacterium J06623_7 (assembly GCA_038524555.1). GTDB lineage: Bacteria > Cyanobacteriota > Cyanobacteriia > Cyanobacteriales > Xenococcaceae > Waterburya. The sequence continues at coordinate 3,619 of JBCBIN010000169.1, forward strand.
GTTTCTGCTTCTGCATCGGTTGCGCTAGCCTGTTCGCAAGCTAAGATTTTGCCCATTTTACCTAGAAATTGTTCATTCTTTTTCTTTAGACTGAACATAGTTCCGATCGGTTCAATTCTGCTTTGGGTTTTTCAATCCTCAATCTATATCTAATTTAATTTCAGTTAATTTTAGTTTTTAATCATGCCCTGTCAATTGTGCGATCGCGAAGTCAAGCAACTTACTGCCCACCATCTAATTCCCCGGCAGACTGTCAAGCGCAAGCAAGCAGAATCTGGCCCGACAATCGATATTTGTTCCCCCTGTCATCGACAAATACATGCTCTTTACGATAACCGCGAACTAGCCAAGCATCTTAATACGATTGATAAACTCAAGTCCGAACCAAAAATGCGTAAATTTCTGACCTGGATTAAAAAACAAGATCCTCAGAAAAAAGTCAGGATTCGCCGCTGAAGATACAGCTAAATACTTGAGTTAATATAAGTTAAATACTCATGATGTGAATAAGCTTTGTTTAAGGATTATTCATTCTTAGCTATCAGCTATCAGCTATCAGCTATTCAGTTGTTTGCAGTTGTAGCATAGTAGCCTAGGAGTTATATAATTCCTCAGTCCGTCACACTAATTTAGCCGATTACCTCAATTCACATCAGATGTTAAATATCAAAATTAGAATAGTTCAAATACAGCCAATTTATTTCCTCAACGTTAAGACAACAGACGATGAATAATGATTACCGTCAGCAGTCCGACAATAATCCAGCCGAGATTAGCCAACCAGCCTTTGAAATACCACTGTTTTAGCATTGGTATCACCTGAGATTGAAGCCGAGCTAACTTTTGCTGACTTTGCTCGATTAGTGGTCGGATTTTAACCCGCTGTGCTGATAAAAATTTTGTCGTTCTTACTCGATAGCGCAACACCTGGGGATGTTCTGGTAGCTGGGTTAGATAAGTTTTCGCACTTAAAGCCAATAACAATAGTTTTTTTTGCTTGGGTAACCTTGCCAGAGGAGCTTTTGAAGATACAATCGTCGTCGTCAAGCTTCGTTCATATGTTTCCTGGTTCCGATTTTCGCTTATGTGCCTGGAGTTGCTAAACTCGGTCGAACGAGGAGGAACTAGATGAGATAAATTGATCTTAGGAACGGCGGCTTTATCCGGTCTAACTGTCGAGATAATCTCCACCTCATCATTAGGTTTTGGGAGTTTTGCCGCTATAGGTGTCTTGGTAGTTCTCTTGACTCCCTCTACCACAATATCTTCGGCCGGGGCGATCGCTTCTACCGCAGAATCGTGATTAGCAGCGGCGACAGAAACCGAAACTGGATCTTTTTGCTTGGGTAGACTATTGGCAACATATGTATGGGATGAATGGTTTGTTACTACTGAAGTGTTTTTTTTTGTCTGCTTGACGCTGCTGGGGTCGAATATTTTGGCCAAGAGTCGTGACTCTATTTGAGAATAGCCATTATTAACTGAAATAATCGCCTGTTTTAAATCGGTAAACAAGCTATCTTTCAAAATATAGGATTTTGCCCCTGCCATTAATGCCCTGGTTAAATACTTCCTGTCTTCATGACTGCTTAAAATGATTACCTTGGTTTTGGGTGCTAGATGGGTAATATATTTTGTTGCCGTAATCCCGTCCATTCTAGGCATTTCGATGTCGAGTAACACAATATCGGGACGAAGTTTTTCTACTGCCATCAAAGCACTGCGTCCATCTCGTACCGTGCCCACCACCTTAATTTCTGAATCGCGATCTAATAAAACTTTGATGCCCTGCTGTACCAAGTTTTGATCGTCTACTAATAAAATCCGAATCATTTTTCTCTTAAATTAAGCTATGTATTCCAATAAAATGTCTGGCTACTACTATTTGGTAAATATTAAGTAGATATAAGATATTTAATAATTATCAGTAATTATACTGAACAATCATAAAAAACTTATGTATTCGGGCAACTGTATTTTGATTCTGAAACGCAGGTCAACACAATACAGTCAAACACACCTTTACTGCCGCTTTCGCCTAAATATTGCCAGAGATCGCCATCTGCTTATTAATTCGGATTATTGAGAGGGTAAACAAAAGCCATTAATTTGCTCGATTAGTTTTTGCTGTACTGCACCTGCTTTCATAGCATCGCTCCGGGCAGACTTTAGATCGGTAAAATTACTATTTTCTCTAGCTCTCACTGCATCGTAGGTAGCCCGAGAATAAATTCGATAGACCATAGCTAGCTGATTTTGATAGTCGATTAACTGGCTATGGCTGAGGCTTAAAGAGGTAAGGTTATCTGCCGCTCTGTCAAATTTACGGGCTGCCTGAAGCCAACTAGTAGTCGTTACTGGCGCGGGGCGATCGACGTAGTTAACCATTAAGCTATTTTGATTTACGTCTCGAGCAATTTGAAAAATTTGTTCGCACTGCGCTAGCTTGTTATCTTCACAGCCAACAGCCAACCAGCCCAAACAGGCGATCGCTAGCGGTAATCGGACGAAGAAACGAGCTGATTTATGCTGACCCCGATAAATTGACATGCTAGTTACGCAACATCTGCGACTGTACTTAATTATCTCCGTGTCTTTTCTGGTGCCACTGCCAGGCATGGCTGACGATTTGCTTGAGATCGGCATATTGAGGCTTCCAACCCAGCATATCGCGAACCTTAGCACTACTGCCTACTAAAATCGGTGCATCTCCCGGGCGGCGATCGCTTTCTTCCGCAACAATCTCTAAGCCTGTAACCTCTATGGCAGTTTCAATTACTTCGCGCACGGAAAAGCCATTACCGTTGCCTAAGTTAAATACTTCTGATTGACCGCCAGACAGCAAATACTTAAGTCCTAAAACATGGGCATCTGCGAGGTCATTAACGTGGATGTAGTCGCGCACACAAGTTCCGTCGGGGGTATCGTAGTCGGTACCGAAAATATATAGCTTCTCTCGTTTACCCAGTGCGGTCAATAGCGCCAGGGGAATCAAGTGCGTTTCGGGGGTATGGTCTTCTCCTAAAGCGCCGCTAGGATCGGCTCCACAGGCATTGAAATAGCGAAACGCTACCGACTTTAAGCCAAAGGCGGTATCAAAATCTTGTAGAATCCGTTCGACCATATCCTTACTCGCAGCGTAGGGACTGAGGGGATTATGAGGATGATTCTCAGTCATGGGTACCTCTTTGGGCATACCATAGACCGCACAGGTAGAAGAAAAGACGATTTTATCGATGCCATGAGCCTGCATTGCCTGTAGAAAATTAAGGGTACTAGCAACATTATTGCTGTAATATTCACCCGGCTCTTTGACCGATTCTCCCACCGCTATATAAGCGGCAAAATGCATCACTGCATCAATTGGCTGCTGGGTAAATAGTCGATCTAGTAAAGAGCGATCGCTCGTGTCACCCACCACCAGCTCGACTCCCAGCACATCCTTGACTATTTCCTGATGTCCGTAGGAGAGGTTATCTAAGATAATGACTTTATATCCGGCATTTTTGAGAGCGAGAGCAGCATGAGAACCAATATACCCAGCACCACCCGTGACTAAAATAGTTTGATTTTTTGCTGACACCTGTTACTCCCAATACTTCTGCAATAAGTTCGGTGATTAATTGTACTGACAATTACCTGAATTAATCTTGTATTAATATATACGGCTAACTACATAATCAGTCAACTCTAGCAGGGCATCTTTTGAGCTAGAGGGGGGAAGACAGGAAAGGTTTTCTGCTGCTTGTCGGGCGTGGTTGCTAGCTAGCTCCCGAGAACGCTCTATACCGCTGCTGCGATCGACTAATTCGAGGGCTTTGGCTAAATCCTCTTCTTGAGAAAATTCCCGTTCGATTAAAACCTCGAGAAATGGCTCTTGCTCTAGAGCATACAGTACGGGAGCGGTTAAGTTGCC
>JBCBIN010000170.1:0-7458 GCA_038524555.1 Cyanobacteria bacterium J06623_7
ATAAAGCATAGTTTCTAACTATTTAAAAGTTTTAAAAAATAGTCGGCTTCTTTTTTACTATTTTCTCTAAGCTAGATTCAATCAGAGTTACAGCCCTAAGTTTAGCATTTAATAATTGCGATTTACCGCTATTAATAACTACTTTAAGCAAAAAAAACAAAGACAATATTAAGTTATCAAAAATACTAGATAAGTAATTATGCTCATGGGGCTCAAGTAGTAACAAATATACGTTTAAGGTTTGTTAAGTAAATCAAGATGGCTATTTCAAAAAAAAGAGGTGTTTGTTAGTCTAAATAGACGAAGATTAATCGACTAATATCTATCAGAATTTACTACGGCTACGGCGCTAATTAATTACTTACAAACTTTTTCTTATGCAACATTTTCATGACGAATGGATTCAAGAATGGTGCGATCGCAACGGATGGACTGACCTATTTAGAGAACGCTACAATCACTACTGGGCATTTCCTCCCAACTGCGTAATGCCAGAGCCGATTCCTCAAAAAGTGATGCGCCTAATTAAAAGCGAAAAAGGCATGACTAGCAACGAACAAAGATGGCTTTATATGGCGGGAATTATCAGCCTGTTGGCGGTTGGTGCGAGCTGCTTTTTTGTAACGCCTATGCCGATTATGTTGGCATTTGGTTTTGATGCGATTACCTTTGCACGGATGGAATGCGAAGTGTAGAGCACGGCAAGATATGACGATAAACTAATGTTCGATTGAAGATTCGCTAACAGTAATACCGTTAACCTCTTCGTATATACAATAAGAGCCAAACTGTATAACTCTTCACTTAAAGGCTCTTTTTTATCCGATTAATAGCTCTTAAATAGCTAACAAATAATAAATATTATGTCTTGAGGTGCAAAGTCTCGGAGAGCATCAGAACAGGCGCTCGGGCTGCCAAAACAGATTATTAGTTGTTAAATTAATCTCGATAGAATAAATGCGGGCAAAAAACGTAACAACATCGATAAAAATCTCGTCGCCAATGGCGAAATGTTACCCCGCTGTAAAAAATAAGCGATCGCTAGCAGAATTATGAACGAAGCCATTTCTTTTAACTCAGAATTCAATTCTCCTTACCTACATCGCCATCAGGATACAGAATTACTCCATCAGTTTGGATTTATTCCGGGCTTAAAAGAATTTTTGGTAATTCGTCAGGTACATGCTCTCGAACACGCAACGGTATGGATGCTGAGCGATGCGTCTAATTCCCCAAGAACTAAACTAACAACTAGCTATCTTTCTGCCGACAATGAAACTATAGGTGGTTTATCTACAGAAAAAGGGTTTTACCTTTACGGTGAAATTAACCCCTTAAAATTGCGTCAGGCGGTCAACTCGGCTCTGATTCGTTTACAGGAGGGAGAATGGAATCTAGCCCTACATCCTCGCTGTGGCACTAATTCTTCAGTTGCGGCACTACTAACGGCGGGAATGACGGCGGCGGCACATTTTACCCTACCGCGATCGCCCTTTCATCAAGTTGTCGGGATGGGATTAGCGGCAATGACGGCCAACTACCTCGCTCCAGATGTTGGTATTTACGTCCAAAAATACATTACTACCGCAATCCCTTTCAATCTTAAGCTGCAAAAAATCACTAAAATCAGCGATAAAGCTGGAAATTCAGGCTATTTTGTCCGTCTAAAGTGGATTGGTTAGTATTACACTATCTCCTCACACTTTAGCTCAAGAAATAAACATATTTAGCGATCACGAAATAATCACCAGTAATCAGTAATCAAATTCCAGCGTGTCCCAGGGCAATACCAGTGAAAAGCATGCCAAAGACTAAAAACGGTTGGGCACTGGCTTGATACTTAACGTCGTTTTCTAGAGGATTGCGGAGAAAATACATATCCTGAAAGACGATTTGAGGGATGACGAGCAAAAAGACAATCGCTGCATAAAGATTTTCCCGGGCAAAGACTAAATAACCGCTAATGCCGATTTGGAATACATCGATCATAATGACGCAAATCCAAGCGGCGGTGGTTACTCCAAACATCACGGGTAGAGATTTTAGACCCAATTCGCGATCGCCTTCAACACTTTTAAAGTCATTAACAATGGCAATTCCCAAACCGGCAAAGCTATAAATTAGCGTCAAAATAACGATGGTCCAGTTCAGGTTGCCAAATAAGGCGTGACCCGTCCACCAGGGTAGAGCAATATAGCTAGAACCCAAGGCATAAGTTCCCAGCCAGCCATTTTGCTTGAGCTTAAGCGGCGGGGCAGAATAAATATAGGCGACAAACGAGCCGCCTAAGGCAATACAAAGAATAGTTGGAAAATCATGACCGACAGCCAAATCTAAACCGTATGCGAGGGCAATGCCGGCAAATAGAAGTACAAAAATCTGAATCTTCACTTGAGGTAAAGATATTGCCCCGGAGGGAATCGGACGATAGGGCTCATTAATCGCATCAATTTCGCGATCGTACAGTTCGTTTACGGTTTGAGTATAGCCGGTCATCAGAGGACCCGAAAGCAGCATACAGGCAGCGGCTAGCAGGACGTTTTCTAAAGTCCAAGTATAGTTTCCTGAAGAAGCAGCACCACAAATTACCCCCCAAATTAGCGGAATCCAGGTAATTGGCTTCATCAACTGGAGGCGAATCTTCCAAATCGATGTTTCACCCGCTGCGGCTCCTTTCATGCCTAGGAGTTGCCTAGTTTTAGAATTGCCGGAATTATCGGCTTTTTCTCGATCTTCGGGCTTATTAGTCGAATCGGTCATGTTCTTTCTTACCTGTTACTCGTTACCTATTACTTACTAAACTTATCCCACCGTTACTTCCAAATAACCATTGGCAAATTTCGCTCCCGTCACCGAGCTACCCCGCCAGGCGGTCGGGAGAGTAATATTACGCCGCTGATCTCCCGCCTCAATGGTAATTTCTGGCCCATACTGAGTTAGCTTGACGTCTTTTTTCTCAAAGCCAGGCAAAAACACCTTAACCTTACGCTCGGACATAACAAAGTCTGTGGCTTTTGGTACGCTAGCAACGGTCAAAGAGGGAAGCTCGTCAATTAATGGTTGCCAATTGCTGCCGTCATAATCGGGCAAAGAGGTCGTTGACAGTGGGGAAAATTCTTCCGCATCTACCTGTCCACGATTGGTGATTACCCCGCCGACGCTCAAACCTACCTGCTGAGCACTGCCCCAAAGATACTTAGCCGTGGCTACTGCTGCTGGCTCTGGAGTAGTTACGAGATAAGCCATAACGTTACCCTGACTTAAAGCTGCCGTACCGTCTTCTAGCATCTGAGTTGCCGGATTGTCAGAGTTGTTGGTAATGTCACTTGCCGACCAAGAAGTATTTAAAATCGCGCTGCTAACTGGCTGCACAAAGGGAGAAAGAGTTTTGACAATATCGGACTCCATAAAAATGCCGCGAAAACGGCGAAAATACCAGCTTAAAATCTCTGGCATGCCAAACATTCTGAGGGTATCGATTCCTCCCGTACCGTCATAGACGATCACATCATATTTATTACTCTGATAGTACTCGCGGATAGCATTGAGAGCCAGGGCTCGATCCATCCCCGGTAGGATACCGAGTTCCTGACCGTATACTTGTTTGAGAATTGGTGATCGCAAATATTGAGCTTCAGTTTCTTTGACCTGTTCCCAGCTATTTTCCAGCAAAACAGTAGAATTTAGCTGCACTACAGCCAAGTTGGCACCAATTTCCTGAGGCTCGGTAGTAGGAGTTGCCCCCAAAGCTAAACCAAAAGCCGGACTGGCATCTTGACCCATTAAGAGTACTTTGTTGCCTTCTGAGGCTAGTTTTTTAGCAGTTGCGATCGCAATAGTAGTGCGACCCGTTCCGCCTTTACCTAAAAAGGTGACGATCGAGGACATATTTTAAAAAATTAGTAAATTTAGTCTGATATAGATTTATTTATTATGACTAACGTTCAGAGCAGAGTGAAAGTGCGATCTGGGAAGTTATCCCGAGGACCGACTTTGGTTAGAAGGCTCTGGGCGGAGTCCCGTCAAGCGGAATGCCTTAGGCTAGGCTTCGCCAATCGAGATAATCTCTAACTAATTTACGGGCTTGATTTCATCCTCAAAAAACCAAGTGGAGCTGCGATCTTCAAACTGGACGACAACACCAATACCGCTACCGTCAGTCATTTTATAGTTTTTGACCGTACCAACTTTGCCTAACATTCCGGCTACGTCTCTGTTAACTCGATCTTTGATACGGAATACTTTAACTTTTTGCCCGATTTCCATTGCGTTTAATTTATCCTGAATTATATTAATGAGCCAATTCACACTTTACAATGAACCCATATACCAGGGCAATGGCAGAGAGCAACGAGTAACTAGTGATCAGTCCTAAAGGACAAAGGCTTTAGCCGCATGTAGCTTCGTGACCGAAGGGAATACTTTGGTGCAAATAATCAGTAATTACTGATTACTAATTACTAATTACTTAACCTCGGTCGTAAGCGAAACTATTACAATAGATATATAAAATATAGACAAAATAATTTTTAGCGAGTATGGCGGCTGCCGTTTCAATCGAAAATCTAGAGAAGAGCTATGGTGATGTCCCAGCGGTAAAAAATATTTCTTTTACCGTCCAGCCTGGCGAAATCTTTGGGTTGCTGGGACCCAATGGTGCGGGTAAAACTACTACTATCCGCTGTCTGTGTACTCTGGCTAAACCAGATGGGGGCAAAATTACCGTCGGTGGCGTTGATGCGATCGCCTCCCCCAAACTAGTCCGACAGAGATTGGGATATGTGGCCCAAGAAGTAGCGATCGATAAGGTTTTAACGGGCAAAGAGTTATTAAGACTACAGGCAGCCCTATACCATCTACCCAAGCAGAAGATTGATGCTCGTATTCAACAGCTAATAGAAGTTTTGGGGCTAGGAGAATATGCCGATAAAAAAACTGGTACTTATTCCGGGGGGATTCGCAAGCGATTGGATTTAGCAGCAGGCTTACTTCATCAACCGGAAGTATTAGTCTTAGATGAACCCACTGTCGGTCTAGATATTGAAAGTCGAATGGTAGTGTGGGAATTTCTACAAGAATTGAGAGCCGCCGGAACAACGGTTTTAATTACCAGTCATTATCTAGAGGAGATCGATGCTCTAGCTGATCGCCTGGCAATTATTGACCAGGGAGTTGTTATTGATGAAGGGAAACCATCGGAACTTAAGGATAAGCTCGGGGGAGATCGCGTTACCTTAAAAATTAGGGAGTTTACTAGCGATGAGGAAGCCAATAAAGCCAAGCAGGTGCTTGAATCACTGTCTTTTGTGGAAGAGGTAATTATCAACGGTGTACAGGGTAACTCTCTTAATCTGATTGTCAAATCTGGACAGGGTTCCCTCAGTAAAATCGAACAGTCTTTAGCAGCGGTGGAACTACCGACTTTTAGTTTGGCACAGTCTCGCCCCAGTCTCGACGATGTATATTTAGCCGCCACAGGACAAACAATTATGGACGCAGAGATAGCAGCCTCCAGCACCAGAGATTTAAAGAAAGAGAAAAAACAAATGATGAAATAAACTCTGTATTTGTTCTTGAGACCAGAGTCACATTGTCCATTGTCCATTGTTAAGTGTTAATTTCTTTTATGAGTCAGTCAATCTCTAATAGCAAAATCAGATCTGCTTTAGCCCCCAACTCCAGTCTTAGGGGCGAGCACATCGAGCAAAGTTCTCTCGGTAATTTTGTTCAGGAAACTTTAGCTCTCACCCAGCGTCTTTTTATTCAACTGCAACGTCGTCCTGCGAGTTTGGTAGCAGGGATTATTCAGCCCTTTATGTGGCTGGTATTGTTTGGAGCTTTGTTTAGCAAAGCGCCATCGGGATTGTTTGGCGGCGATTTAAGCTATGCCAAATTCCTTGCCCCGGGGGTAATTGTGTTTACTGCTTTTTCTGGAGCCTTAAATGCCGGTTTGCCAATCATGTTTGATCGCGAGTTTGGATTTTTAAACCGCTTGCTGGTTGCGCCTCTGTCTTCCCGTTATTCGATTGTCGCGGCTTCCACGATCTATATTATTGCTCTCAGCTTTATTCAGACTGCGGTAATTGTTTTCGCTAGCTCGATTTTAGGTGCAGGATTGCCCGGTATTGCCGGCTTGAGCGCGATCGCCTTAATTGTTTTTCTGATTGTCTTGGGCGTAACCGCCTTGAGTTTGGGTTTAGCTTTTGCTTTGCCCGGTCATATTGAACTATTGGCGGTAATTTTTGTGACTAATCTACCCCTGCTCTTTGCCAGTACTGCTCTAGCGCCTCTGAACTTTATGGCAGGATGGCTTCAGGTAATTGCCAGTCTCAACCCTCTAACCTATGCGATCGAACCGATTCGCTATATTTACGGACATGGAGACTGGGGAGTGGGCAGTATTGTTATGGACACATCTTGGTTTGGCTTTAGTTTTGCCGCTGTTATCCTAGTACTGTTAGCTTTTGACGCTCTAATCTTATTAGCCATTCAACCGCTGTTGCGCCGTCGTTTTGCCTAAAAAATAATTTAAATAATCTTGTGAGGTATGTTTATGCATCAAAATAAATTCATCAACCAACTCAGTTTAACTTGTGCCCTGACTCTCGCCCTAGCTGGCGGATTTAGCACTGTCGTTCGAGCGCAAGCAGGTACGGATAATCCTGGCTATCAATCTAACGAAAAGCGTAGTGGAGTTTATGGAGATGCTCCTTCAGGTTTAGATCCCCTCGAAATTATGCATCGTGCCCAACAATTAAACGGACGTAGCGCCGAAGAATTTAACCAAGATTCTCAGCTACAAATTGATAGCTCCGCATCTGATTTCAAACGCCTACAGCAACAGAGAATTCTCGAACAGCAAGCAACCAAAAACCACGAAGCTCAAGCGCTCGAAGTAGAAGCGACTGAATAGCAGATTTTTTTCCTTGTTTTATATCTTTAAAAGATTAAGCAAAATACTATGAAGCTCTTCGATTGGATTAAATTTCCGAATTGAGGAGTAAATAAATTTATATGTTTTCTAACAGGCGATCGCATGTCTTAGTTGGCAAAGTGCGATCGCTTTACTTTTCCTACAGTCTAAATTAAATATTCTTACTTCTTCCTTCCACAACAGACGTAGATCGTTAATAATGAATACCTGCTTACTGTTCACTGTTAACTGAACCCTATGTCTTTTGTTGGCTTACACATCCATAGTGACTATAGTTTGCTCGATGGTGCATCCCAGATACCCCAGTTAATTGATCGCTGTTTGGAGTTAGATATGCCAGCGATCGCCCTGACGGATCATGGGGTAATGTATGGCGCGATCGAGCTAATTAAGGTATGTCGCAAGAAGGGTATTAAGCCAATCATCGGTAATGAGATGTACGTGATTAATGGCGATATTGAGGTCAATATTACCGAGAAGAAGAAGCGCCATAGTAAGTACCATCAGGTAGTTTTAGCCAAGAA
>JBCBIN010000171.1:0-7448 GCA_038524555.1 Cyanobacteria bacterium J06623_7
TACACATGGAAATATTGCTGATATCATTTTTCAAATTAGTATGATAGTAAAATGTTTTATTATTAAATTCGGTGTGATTAAATAATTAAGAGATAAATATATTAAAATCAACAATGAAAGTTATGGAAGTTACTGTTCAAACGCAGCCAGGTGAAGAAATCCTGATATGCTCGATCGTGTGATGCACCTAACATTGTTGGGTTAAAATAAGGTATCAATCTGAATAAGTTTTTGTTAAGTATCCTTGACTTTAGCTCTGAACTGTTATTCAAAAAGCGATTGTCGTCAGTAAGTTTTTATGAGGCAAAAGCTTAAACAATTAATTGTATTAATACTGAGGTTAAATTACAGAATTAAATCATAATTTAACTATAAACATTTGACTTTTGAGGGAGCAATTCAATTAAAGTTAAATCAAATTCATCTACGCAAAGATAGATGGCAAAAACTGCTACTTATCTTTGGTTTGGCTCCGACTTTTCATAATTACCTTACCCTAATTTAGATCTATGACAGCTATTTCCATCATAGAAAATCGTAGCAACGAGGTCGAACTGCCTAAATGGCTACGGGAATGTCTCATAGATCGAGAGTCGCAATCGACTGATGCTCAGCTAATTTGCCGCGCCTTTAACTTCGCCTATGAACTGCACGCAGGACAGAAACGTAAATCGGGAGAGCCTTACATTGCCCATCCTATTGCCGTAGCTACATTGCTCAGAAGCCTAGGGGGAGATAGCGTAACGATCGCGGCGGGTTTTCTACATGATGTAGTTGAGGACACGGAGGTTACCCCAGAAGAAATTGAGGAGCTATTTGGCGTCCAGGTACGGCTCTTGGTAGAAGGAGTTACTAAGCTGTCTAAATTTAACTTCTCCAGCACTACCGAACGTCAGGCAGAGAACTTTCGACGCATGTTCTTGGCGATGGCGACAGACATCCGGGTCATTGTGGTGAAGCTAGCGGATCGGCTACACAACATGCGCACCCTAGACCATCTCAAGCCTGAAAAGCAACGCCGTATCAGCCAGGAAACCAGAGAAATTTTTGCGCCTCTAGCCAACCGTCTAGGTATTGGTCGCTTCAAATGGGAACTAGAAGACCTTTGTTTTAAATATCTAGAGCCGGAAGAATATGAAGAAATTAAGATTCTCATTGCCGAACGCCGCACTGATCGCGAGGCGAGAATTGCTCAAGTAACTGAAACCCTGCGATCGCGTCTAGATAACCAAAAAATTAAAATTATCGAACTTAAGGGTAGACCCAAGCATCTTTACGGTATCTATCAGAAGATGCAGCGCCAACAGAAAGAATTTAGCCAGATTTACGACATCGCTGCCTTTCGGATTATCGTCGGCACTAACGAAGAATGCTATCGGGCTTTGGCGGTGGTGCATGATGCCTTTACGCCGATTCCTGGGCGCTTTAAAGACTATATTGGCTTGCCCAAACCTAATCGCTATCAGTCGCTACACACTACCGTCGTCGGCAGCAATGGTCGTCCTATCGAGATTCAGATTCGGACGAAAGAAATGCATCAGGTGGCAGAATACGGGATTGCCGCTCACTGGAAATACAAGGAGACGGGTTCGAGTAACGTCAGTGTTTCTGCAGATGACGATAAGTTTACCTGGCTGCGGCAACTTTTAGAGTGGCAAAAAGACCTTAACGATGCTCAAGAATACATGGAAAGCGTCAAGGACAACCTGTTTGAAGACGATGTTTATGTCTTTACTCCCAGTGGCGATGTCATTGCTCTTTCTCACGGGGCAACTCCCGTAGATTTTGCCTATCGCATTCATAGCGAAATCGGCAACCATATGAAGGGAGCGCGGGTGAATGGTCGCTGGTCGGTGCTGTCTAAACCTTTGGCAAACGGCGATATCGTCGAGATTATTACTCAAAAGAATAGTCATCCCAGCCTCGACTGGCTCAATTTTGTCGTTTCGCCGACGGCGCGCAACCGAATTCGTCAGTGGTATAAACTCTCCCACCGGGATGAAAATATTGCTCGGGGTAAAGAATTACTCGAAAAAGCAATGGGCAAAAGTGGATTTGACTCTCTACTCAAGTCCGAACCCATGCAGATGGCAGCCGAACGCTGTAACTATCATTCTGTCGATGACCTGCTGGCGGCCTTAGGCTACGGCGAGATTACCCAAAATCATGTAGTTAATCGTCTGCGAGATGTCGTCAAAGAGCTACAGCCAGAAGAGGTTGAATTAGAGACAGAAGAAGAAGTAGAAATTCCCAGCCATCTCAACAATAATCAGAAGCACAGCGGCAACAGTTCGCCGATTGTGGGGGTAGAAGGCATGCTCTACCACATTGCCGGATGCTGTAAACCCCTACCGGGAGAATCTATTATTGGTGTCGTTACCCTCAGTTCTCGGGGAATTTCAATTCACGCTCAAGGCTGCGAAAATGTTGATAAAGTGCCCGGAGAAAGAATCATTCCCGTAAGTTGGAATGATGAAACCGAAGACGGTAAACCCTTTACTTATCCCGTAGATATTCAAATCGAAGCGATGGATCGCGTGGGGGTATTTAAAGATATCTTGGCACGATTAAGCGATCGCGGCATCAACGTCCGTAACGCGGGGGTCAAAACCAGCAGTAACAAGCCAGCTCTAATTTCTCTCAGTCTGGATATTCGCGATCGCCAGCAGCTAGAATATGTCTTCCAGCGCATTAAAAGCATGAGCGACATCCTCAACATTCGGCGGACGATGAACTCTGTCGAACATTAATTGGAGAAAATATTAATCGGGAGCAAACAATTGCGCCGTAACTCGTTCTAGTGTCCTTAATCCAGTTAGGGAACCTCTAATTAACCTCACTGCCCCTAAAGGTTGCCGCAATAAAGCGATCGCTAGGGGTAAAGCTTGAAGATTTCCTTGAGAATCGATTGCCTGGTTTAAATGAGGAATGTCGCCATGACAATCATCGCTAATAACCCTAACCATAGCTACCTGTTTAGTTCGCTGCTGTAAAGCTTGGGCGTAGTAATACCCTTCCATTTCGATAACTGAGGCCGAGTAATCTTGAGCTAAACTCAATTTTTCGGCGACCTGGGTAATTACACGATCGCTAGTTAAGCTAGTCACGGTATTCACGGCCAGCTTATCGGCAACGGCAACGGTTAAAGAGTCATTTAGGGAAATACAATCGTGGTGAAGATTTTCACAGCTAGCGATCACCACAGCCCTGCCAACGGCATAACTTCGAGCCAAACTCCCCCCTAAGCCCATAATCAAAATATGTCTCGAATCATGAATAGTTAGGTCATGGTCAGCTAAAACCTGTCCCCTCTGTCTAACTCCGATAGGGATAGGAATGACGGTAACATTTTTTGCTTTTGCCCGAGCCAAGCCACGACAAACTGCTTGGTATTCTGCACCCTGAGGCACAACAATAGTATCAATAGACAGCATTATTTATTTGCACTAATTTTATGTCTTCAGACAAATCACCAAAGTCCAACCTCCCAAAAGATTGGCGGCGCAGTTTTAAAGAGAATAGCATCACCGTCGTGCTGGCATTGACCTTAGCCTTAATTATTCGCGTTTTTATTGCCGAACCCCGCTACATCCCCTCTGAGTCAATGTTTCCCACTCTAGCCACTGGCGATCGCTTAGTAATCGAAAAAGTCGGCTACAAATTCCATGAGCCAGACAAAGGGGATATCATCGTCTTCCAACCACCAGAAATGCTAATGATAATTGGCAACTTCGATCCCAGCCAAGCATTTATTAAACGAGCGATCGCCAAACCAGGGGAAACAGTTGCCGTTAAAAACGGTGTCGTCTACGTCAACGATTTACCTCTAGAAGAAAACTATATTGCCGCACCGCCAGAATACGAACTCATTCCCGTTACCGTGCCCGAAGGACAGCTATTTGTCATGGGAGATAATCGCAACAATAGTAACGACTCCCACATCTGGGGTTTTCTTCCTATAGAAAACGTGATCGGTCATGCCGTATTTCGCTTTTGGCCACCAAACAGAATTGGCACTGTTTAATTACTAGTTACTAATTACTAATGCCTGTTGCCCTAAAGGACTAAGTCCTCGAAGGAGGATACCGCTGCCCTAAAGGACTCGCTTCGCTTCGCGCATATTGACTGTTGACTGATTTACTGATTGCCAAACTGTCGGGCGTAAACAATATCTTCCTTACCAGATTCGAGCTTGATATCAGAGCGGGGATATGCCACGCACAGTAACGCATAACCCTCTGCCTGTAGTTCGGGAGATACCCCCATCCCGTCGCTTTGTTCGACTTCTCCCGATAGAATCTGTGCCGCACAGGTGGTACAAACTCCAGCGCTGCAGGAGAAAGGTAGGTCAATTCCTGCACTGGTTGCTGCGTCTAAAATATTCTGTGATTCCTCAACTTGAATCGTTTGGGCTGTACCCTGATGGTTGATTTCAACGCTGTAAGTATTAGACATAAGGATAAATAATTGAGAATCGATAAAATTTGACTGGGTTTATTATCTTCTCATAATCCGCTTGTCTTACAATGTTGCCAATAACGAACCGCCAATCTCCGGCAAACTTTCGGAAAATTAACCTGTTTCTCATCTCGAAATTGAATTTTCTAGTGTATGCTTTTCGATAAGTCACTTATGCCGGTTAATGGTGAAAAACACCATAATTATTGGTCAGCGAGAGGAGTAAAGAATCTAACATGAATTTGAGAGAGAGAGGATTAGAAACCCTTAAGCAAACTAGCAGAACTTTTTATATTCCGATCGCCCGCTTACCCGAGTCTTTGCAGGATGCCGTTGCTTCCGCTTATCTCTGTATGCGTGCCATTGACGAGATTGAAGATACTCCCGACTTAAATAACCAAACCAAAGCTATTTTATTACGCTCTGTTAGTCTACGATTGCAGTCAATTAGCGATTTAGACTCTTATGCTCAGATTGGGGCTGATTTAGTCGAATATAGTGAGGTGTTGCCAGAAGTAAGTTTGCGAATCGGCGAGTGGGCTAGTTTGGCACCGGCTAGCATTGCCCCCAGAATTTGTGATGCTACCGCCGCCATGGCAGATCGAATGGCATATTGGGCGGAGCAAAATTGGACAATTAACAGCGAAACTGACCTAGATCGCTATACCTTTAGCGTTGCAGGTGCAGTGGGTTTACTCTTGTCTGACCTTTGGAGTTGGTATGACGGTACTCAAACCAATAGGACTCAGGCGATCGCCTTTGGTAGAGGTTTACAGGCGGTCAATATTGTCCGCAATCAGGATGAAGATATTCTTCGGGGAGTCAGCTTTGTCCCAGATGGTTGGAGCAATCGAGATGTCCAAAATTATGCCCGCAAGCAGTTAGAGCAAGCGAGCCTGTATATTGATTCATTGCCAAAAGGCAGCCCCGCCCTCAGCTTTTGTCAGATTCCTTATGTGCTAGCCAAGGGAACTTTAGATGCGATCGCGATCGGTAAACCCAAGCTGACACGCCACGACGTAATTAGCCTCGTCGAAAAAGTGACTAAAGTTAAATCGGCTTAAAGCCTCATAGTCGGCCAGCAAATTAGTCTTAGATCCAGCACTACTATTGTTGGCTGCCCTAGAAGGATACCCCCATTCGTCCCAATTTGGGGATAAGAGGGCAAGCCGCTTCATACATTGACTGTTAACTGTTAACTGATTTCCCAGCTTCAGTAATCAGTCTGCGGGCAACGGTTTGAATCCCGGTGTGCTCGAAGAAATTAGTCGAACCATCAAGGAAGGCTGCTAGATAGTCTAGTTTACCGTCGGCTAGTTCGATAAAACCACCCAGTTTTGTGGCTAGAGTTTCTGGGGTAATTCCTAGTTTTTGGCTAAAGCTGTCAAGCCAATCTCCAGCGGCATTAAAGCTCTGGTCGATAAATTCTGATTTATTGTCTACGGGAATTAGTTCGCCCACGGCATCGTAGGCAGGATTAGCAGTTAAATCGTCTCGCTGTTCTAAATCCTGCTTAACCTTATTAACAAAATTAACCCCTAAGGGCAGAATTCCATCGATACAAACCAAAGAAGCCATCCGCAGCAAAGCCTCGTCCTGGTAGTTTTCTTTTAATGCCCCAGCAAATTGAGCCGGACTTAAGCTTAAATTGTTGAGTTTACTAAAAATAATTAGTTCGGCAACTAATTTAATCCGCAGATCGACACTTTGAATCGAATCCGCTTTGGGGGTAATTTTATCCAGAAAGGGAATGAAGCGAAACTTATCGCCAATCTTATCAGCGATCGCGGCAGCCGCAATGGCTTTATCAGTATTATCTACGGTGCGGTAGAGCCAAACGGCAGTTTGATAGCCCTGTTTTTTATCGTCATACAAATTTATCGCGCGATCGCGAATCCGAGCAATCTCATCGGCACTTGTCGCTCCGGTTACTGCCGTAATCGTGTTATCGAAGCCAACGAGGTTAGACCACTTACCGGGGGTAAAGGTACTAATAGTTTTGAGAACTTTAACCGTAATATTATCAGCCGGTAGATTGTCTACTAGCTCTACAATCGATTGACTCATGGGCAGAAATAAAAATCGGTTTGCAGTTATCAGACTACGACACAAGCCAAGCCTCATCGATAGATCCCGATAAAGATTTAATAGTCAAAGCAATTTTGCCAAACAGCTCTAGAGATAAATCTTAGTTAAATTGCTAGACCTAAAATAAATAGTGCTTACCACCATCATCAGCGATCGCTAATTAGTAATTGGTTCTTAGTAATTATCAATCTGGCATAATTAAAGAACAGTAAAAAAAATTAATAAACGTAAAGAGAGGGGATTATGGTCGCAACACCAGTCAAAACCCAGCCAAGATTGAGCATTCAAACTGCCGAGCTTGGCGATAATACTACAGCGATTCGTTCTCTTGATTGGGATCGCGATCGCTTTGATATTGAGTTTGGTTTACAAAACGGTACTACCTATAATTCTTACTTGATTCGCGGTGAGAAAACTGCCCTAGTTGATACTTCTCACGCTAAGTTTCGCGAGCTTTATTTGGATGCTTTGCAGGGTTTAATCGACCCCAAAGAGATTGACTACCTAATTATCAGCCACACCGAACCCGACCACAGTGGTTTAGTTAAGGATTTTCTCGAACTAGCACCTCAAGCGACGATTGTCGCCGCCAAGATGGCAATCAAGTTCCTAGAAGATTTGGTGCATCAGCCCTTTGAGAAAATGGTAGTGAGAAATGGCGACACCATTGACCTTGGACAGGGACACATAGTTGAGTTCGTAAATGCTCCTAACCTGCACTGGCCCGATACTATTTTTAGCTACGACCAAAAGTCGGGTATTTTGTTTACCTGTGATGCTTTTGGCATGCACTATTGCTCGAATGCTACCTATGACGAAGACTTAAAGGCGATCGAGAAAGATTATCGCTTCTACTATGACTGTCTAATGGGGCCCAATGCTCGTTCCGTACTTTCGGCGAT
>JBCBIN010000172.1:0-7427 GCA_038524555.1 Cyanobacteria bacterium J06623_7
TTTGACTCACTCCCACAGGATCGGCAAGCTTGGCCACATCTCTTACCCCAGCGATCGCCGCCTGGAGTTTAGTCTCTCCTAGCTTCAAGCGGGAATATAGGGCAGGGGCAATATTATCGGACTCTGCTGCCTCTAGGTCTGCTTGGTTTGCCGCAATTATTTCTGGGGTTGCTGCTTCTAACCCTTGGGCGATCGCTTCTAAAGCTGTATTGCGATCGTCTGTGGCTAGAACCGCTAACTTGAGTGCGGCGGCGCGAGTTTGCTGGGCAACTTCCACTAAAGAAAGGGATTTTGTTTGAGAGGCAACCATTTATTGCGTTGTGTGCGAGATTTTGCAGTAACCATAATTTTAGCGGATACGGTCGATCGCCCGATTTAATTTTTACTAATCAGATGTTAATCAAATTCTTGTAGTAATCTTTGATTGAGAGCCTGTACTGGTCTGGCGTTATTACCGATAATCTGTTTAAAGCTGGTTAACTGGGATTTTGATACCGTTACGGGTTGTTTCAACACCAGCCAAGTAACAATTTCCGAACAGGGTGGTGTTGTTAATGAACCCTGATAGCGATAATATTTTCGGCTGTTTTCTGGCAATAGCTGGAGGGCATTAATCGTGATGTCGGCGACTTTTTCGGCAGGAGTATCCGATGGGGGAATCCGCTGCCAGATAGACTCTAGAACTCTGTTAGCCTTGCCTTCTGCCATGAGAACTGCCAGCACGACTAAATCTCCTGTAGCTGAGTTGCGATGAACAAAATGAGCTTCCATCGCCGCCGCTTTTCCGGCAATTAAATGCTCGCTCGGCTGATGGAAATGAAACTGAATCAGTTCGTAAATTTGTTCGTCTAAGGTTAAACTGCTGCCAGCTTCGTAATCGACTCGAATCGTGCGACCGTTATTGACAATTACCAGGGGCGTATCTTGGTAGTTTAAGTCCAGTCTGCCAACATCCAAACTGAACCCCGAACCTTCAATGTTAATCGGTGATTGAGCTTGACCTGAACCGCAAGTTTGAAACTCTGGCGCAATTTCTCCCCAATAATCTGTACCCGTTTTTCCCTGATAAGTCCACTGGCTCGCTGCGCTTTTACCAGGGTTGATAGTTAGAGCGATCGCCTCGAATGACAAAAATTTTAGTAAACTGCGACGCTGCATCTAGCTATTCTTACGTTTTTGTTATGCTGCCAAGTCAATATTAACCTTCCAAAAACAGGTTCAAATCTTCAATTAGCTGGGTTAGTTCTGCTTCGGTAGTTAGGCGGATGCGTTCGTCTCGTAGGGTAATCAGAATCTTGGCGGCAAAAGGACTGGGATAGATGTTGGGATTGCAGAAAATTTCCAGAAATACGTCCCCTGTGTGGCGATATTCCATCGACTCCTGCTTGCTAGGACGATTCCCCCCTCCCGCTGCCGTAGAAGCGATCGCCTTCAGACTTTGCATCAGCTGAGATATCTCTGCCTGTAGTTGTCGGGCAGCCTCCTCAGAAAAGCTAAAGCTAACTGCTCCCTGGATTAGATTGAGGGTTAATTGAGACATATTAGGCAACTTAATTTAATTTAATAACTGCTAATTATTGAAAATAAATCGCGATCGATTCTTAATTTGAATCTATCAGAAATGGGTAATTAGGTTATTTATCTGTCAGAATTTATCTCAATAAGTTACGTTTAGCCAAATAACTCAACATTCTGATAAGCAGGGTGAAACAGAGGCTATACAAAGTTTTCAGACTATGATGATCTAGCAGTCAGCAACAGTTTTAGCTCTGATATGGTGCAGGACAATCGAGTGCAGGTTCGGCGAGTTCTTTGGCTCACCCTACTGCTAAATTTATTTGTGATGGCGCTCAAGTTTGCCCTCGGTTTTGCAACGGGTTCTTTGAGTCTCCAAGCGGATGCACTCCATAGTGTAACTGATAGCGCCAACAATATTCTAGGTTTGGTAACTAGCCGTTTTTCCTCCCCCCAACCAGATCGCGAACATCCCTACGGACATCAAAAATTTGAAGCGGTGGGTGCTTTGGGCATTGCGGCATTTTTGGGCATTGCCTGTTTTGAGATTTTGCAGGGGGCGGTAGCTAAAATATTTTTTACTTCGGAAAACATTGCCGCCAGAGTCGCCCCGGGGGAATTATGGCTGTTGCTGTTGGTGTTGGGTATCAATATTTTTGTCGCTTTCTACGAACGTAATGTAGGCAGAAAAGTTAATAGCCCGATCTTAATTGCCGATGCCAAACATACCATGAGCGATATTTGGGTCACAATCGTCGTTCTAGCTGGATTAGTTGGCGTATGGCAAGCAGAAAATCTCAATCTACCTGAGTTACTCTGGCTCGATGTTATCTTGGCTTTTCCTGTCGCTCTATTGGTTTTCCATAGCGGCTGGGAAGTAATTAGAGAAAATCTACCCTGGCTGGTAGATGAAATGGTGATCGCACCCGAGGCTATCTACGATCTGGTGATTCAGGTTCCAGGGGTGATTAACTGCCACGATATTGCTTCTAGAGGCATGTTAGGGAGGCAGATATTTATCGAAATGCATTTGATTGTCGATACCGACGATTTAATTATGGCGCACGAAATTACCGAACAGATTGAAGCAGCTTTAATCGATAAGTTTGGCAGGGTTAGAGCCGTAATTCATGTCGAACCCAGAGATTATGAAGAAGACACCATTAGCTTTGGCAGCAGTCAACCGGCGATCGAGCAAGATCGAGCTCTCTAATAGATTTTCGATACTAAATGATAAAGCCTTCAGTTTAACCTTTAACCCTTCCCCTTTCTCCCTTAACCAGCCTGCACAAGTTTCATCTGCTGTCTGTGTAATGTTTCTCTAAACCGCCCAATCTGAAGTGGTCATTGCCAATCCGAAAAAACTACAATGGTAGCGATCGCACTCTTAAATGAGTTGTGAAAACTCTACATATTGGCATTCGCTATGGTTAGCAAACCGATTTTTCAGCGGCAGCATCAGCTTCAGGCTATGTTGCTAGTTTTCGCCTGGCTATTAGGAAATATTTGGACATATCAGTGGTTTATTGCCTCGTTACCTGCGGGTAATTATCTCAATCTAATTTTATTGAGTCTTATTTCAGCCTTATTATTATTTAGCTTAGTTAAAACAGATTTTTTTCAGTCAGAATCATTTGAATTTCGTTTTTCCCTGCCGCCCTTTATTCTCTTATTAGCCGGAGAAATTGGGGCAATTAGCTTGAAGTGGTCGCTTAATATTCCCCAGTTAACTTTACTCTGTTTTCTACTGGGTAGTTACGGTTTACTAGGCTTGTTTATTTCTCCCTCTGCTTGGCAAAAAGGTTTAACTCTAGCGGTTACGGGTGCTTGTGTGGTTCCCTTTCTGGCGGCATTTAATAGCGGTTTGGGGTTTCCCGTGCGGGTAATTACTGCTCATGCTGTCGCCCAAGCCTTGTCGGACTTACATTTAAGTGCAGTTTCTTCCCACGACATCATCGTCATGGAAAACGGTATCGCTCAGGTAGATTTGCCCTGTAGCGGCATGAAAAGTCTCTGGACGGGAACCGTATTTTTGTTGGGGGCAACCTGGCTAGAAAATCGTCGGTTGGGCTGGCGTTGGTTGGTAGTGGCGATCGCTAATTTAGGCTTGTTAATTACGGCAAATATTGTCCGGGTGTTTATCTTAGTGACGGCGATCGAAGTTTTTCAACAGCAGCAGCTAGCCGATGTCATGCATTTACCCTTAGGAATTGTCGGCTTTATTGTTGCCAGTGCCTTGACTTGGATGCTCTTACAAAAGGTTCCCCGTTCTAGTCCCGATTTGCTAGACAGTATACAGCTACCGTCGGCTCCCAATAAGTCTCGTAAAGTAAATATCGGCTGGGTTCTGGGGGCGGTAATTATCTTAGGCACCCTCGGTCAACTACAGCCATTTTCAGCAGAGAAGATCGCTTTAACGGCGATCGATTTACCGGCTTCAATTGTCACCGAAGCTCTCGAACTAACCCCCGCTGAAAGGGAGTTTTTTGCCAATCCTGCCAATCCTCTAGTGCAGAAATTGCGGTTTGAATCCGGCGAACTGGCTGGCTCGATGCTCATGGTTGCTAGCGATACTTGGCAATCCCACCATCCCCCCGAACTATGTTTTATGGGCAACGGTTTTAAAGTAGACTCGATGAACTCAACGGCGATCGCTAATTCAATCAATGCCCGCTGGCTATCGCTGCAAAATGGCGAACTTTCTGCCGCTTACTGGTTCCAGTCTCAGTATTCGACTACAGATGATTTTGTTGCCCGGATTTGGGATCATCTCGCCCAACGGCATAAAACCTGGGTCTTAGTTTCGGTGCTGTTTGACGATCTGGAAAGCCCCGATAGCGTTGCGGTTCAAGATTTTAGCCGCACAATTTATCAAGCTATTAATCAAAATTATTTTCACGGTTAAAAATTAAGCTCGATCGCTTATGTAAGGCATGACTGTGCCTCTAATATTAATTTCCTCCGAATTTATCAATCATGGAAAATATCATACGGCTGCGAAACTTCAGCTATCACAGTATTTTTTGGGGTTGGAACCTCATTTTTATCAGCATCATTGGCTTTGGCATTACTCCTTTTATCGGCATAGTCTTAGTTATTGCCGCTCTAGAAGGCTCTGTATCTTTTGATTTCGCCCTTACTTTTATTGCCCTAGTCGCTATTCCAATCGCCTGTACTGTTTATGGTGCTAAATATCTGCGGAAACAGCCCAAAGAACTGATGCGCTGGTTCTATGGAGTCGAAGCACCGTTAGTCACCTGGTGTCTAGTACGGCTGTTTATTATTCGCGAGTTTACTCTCGCCAGCAGTTTAATTTTAGGCACCCTGCTGGTTTGTATTGTGGCTTTTGCGATCGAAGTTTTACAGGGCTATCGGACAGAAAGTAAAGTCTTTTCCTGGGTACAGGCGATCGCCCATACTCTGATGTTGTTTACGGGAGTGTATTTAGGAGCCGTCTTACTTTTTTATGCTATTCCCGTTGCTATCTATATAATTACTGGCATCTTTTCTTTTATCGTCTGGTTTTTCTCTTTCGATTGGCTTGCCGGATTTACTTCTGGTAGCTGGCTCTTTTTTTCCGTTTGGGGCTTATTATTCCTAGGCTTGTTTGGCTTTAGCATCACCCTATTTGTCGGGATGCCGATCGCGATTACCAACCTCTATATCAACTCAGGCAAAAAGATAATTAAGGCTTTTAGTCAGCAGCATAGTCAGAAAACAGCCTTGCAGGTGGGAGTAGCCGTTGTCGCCACCTGGTTGATTATGTTTAATGTCTTCAATCAGCAACCCCAGATAAAGGCATTTGAGTCACTAGAACACTCTCCCCTCAACCGACAGGAATTACTAGCTTCGTCTGCTCGCATTCGCCAGGGATTAATTAACGCTAATCTCTATCCCTATCGCTATCTCAGCACCAGGGAAGGCAACAATCATATCTATGAGATGTATCGCCAGACTGAGTTCCTCAAGCCCATAGCTAGCTTTATGCAGGAACGCTATAACCAGCTTTTATCACCGTTTCTCTATCAGGGCGATCGCCATGATGTAGATAAGTCCGCGGAACTTTATGCTGAATTTTTTGATACGCCGATCCAAAAAGCCGAACGTAAAGCCATACGACATGCTCTTAAGTCTACCTCCATTGTCGATCAGGCTAAAGCCGGAGTGTTAAACATCGACCAGAAAAAAGTCTGGCTGGCACAACAAGAGGTAAATATCGAACCCCACGATGGTTGGGCAAACGTAGAAATTCATGAAGTCTACGAAAATCAGACTACCGATGTAGAAGAGATACTATATTACTTCTCACTCCCGGAAAGTGCAGCAATTACCGGCGTGTGGCTGGGAGAAAGTGCCGATTTAGATAAACGCTTTGCCTATCAGGTATCTCCCCGAGGTGCTGCCCAACAGGTATATAACTCTCAGGTACGACGTACTCGCCCTGTTGATCCGGCTTTACTAGAACAGGTGGGAACGGGACAATATCGACTCAGAGCCTTTCCTGTACCACCCAAGCGTAACGTTAGTACCAATCAAAACAGAATTAAGTTTGAAACGCCCAAAATGCATCTCTGGCTGACCTATCAGGTGATGCAGCAGCCGGGTGGGTGGGCGCTACCCAAGCTTGCGGAGAAGCGTAACATCTACTGGACGAGACTAACCAAGCGTCTGCGTAACGGCAAGGTAAAACGCTCTCTGGCTAATAACTGGCTGGAAGATTATATTGCGGCGACTAATAACTATCAACCCCAAACTCACCAGGTTAACTTGGCTAGCGATCGCCTAACCTTAAAACCCCTAGCTAAATCAGACTATGTCCTACCCCAAAATAAAGCCTACGCGCTAATTCTCGATACCTCCCGCAGCATGAGCCAGCATAAGCAAGAGGCGATCGAATCTTTAAAATGGTGGCGCGAAAATCTCCAGGGGCAATTCGCTAATGATGTGGATTTATATCTCACTGATGATTATGCCGATAAAGCAAAACGTCTAGAAAAATTTAACGGCTCAGACATCAATAAATTGACCTTCTATGGCTCCCTGCAAACGGACGAAATGCTCCAGCAGTTCCAAACCTTACGGGGTGGCAAAGAATACGATGGGGTACTGTTGCTTACCGATGAAGGTAGTTACGAACTGTCTAAAGATAAACGAGAATTACCCGATCTAAATGCTCCTCTCTGGATGGTACACCTAGGAGGCGAATTACCTAGAGCTTATGCCGATGCTACCCTAGCCGCAATTCAAAACAGCAACGGCGGTGTGGCGACGAACATAGCTACGGTTATGCAGCGTCTGGGGACAGAAGAAGCACAGGGCGGTTCGGTTATAGATGGTTATCTCTGGACAACAAATAAATCCGATGCCATATCTGCCGGAGAAACTGGCTTTAAGGCAATCTCCGCTCGTCAAATAGTCGCTCAACAAGCCCAAAAAGGTAAAAACAAGCTATCTGTAGCCGAATTAGATGCTATTCATCAAATAGCCAAAGACAACAGCATTGTTACGCCCTATTCTTCGATGATTGTCTTAGTTAATGACCGGCAGAGAGAACAGCTTAAAGCCGCCGAGGCACAGGCAGATCGCTTCGATCGCGAAGTGGAAACGGGAACAGAACAGCTCGATACACCCTTCAATCCTTTTGAAAGTAATACTGTATCTGGCGTACCCGAACCCAATTTGTGGATTTTGCTAGGGATAGTTACCCTGGCTTTGTTGATTGTCTTTCAGCGGCAGAAAGCACAAGAAAAGATAGAGACTGAAATGAAATAAACTCTGGTTAATAAATTAACTTGGCAATCCCTCAAACTTGGGGGATTTTTTATTGCCCTTAATTAGGGCGTGTCATCATTTGGGGGGAAGAAAGCTTTTGCAGCGTATTTTTGCGGGATACAAGGAGAAAAATGTTCTGA
>JBCBIN010000173.1:0-7416 GCA_038524555.1 Cyanobacteria bacterium J06623_7
CTGATTAGCTTAATCTTAAACAGATATCTATCAGGGGAATGATTAGTTCAATCTGTAAAGCGATCGCGCTTCTACTTAATTTATGATTGCTGATTTACAGTTTCCCAGGTTTTAACTAGAGCTTGGGCAATAGGTTCAATGACCATTATGAGAAAGAGGGCTCCAGCTAGACCAAAAGTTACCGGCATTAACCTGCTTATCCACCACAACTTTTGCATAATCATCGTTGATATTTTGTAGTGGATATCCCAGTACATCATCTTTATCAAAGAAGTTAATCCACTCTCCTGTTAATTGAGGATAATGACTACTTAGCTGTGGAGCGGGAATATTAATTGGTTGTCCGAAATCTTTGTAACTTATCGCCCATAGAGGGATTTGAGTAGCAAGAGTATAAAACAGATTTAATGTTTCACATTTTTCTAAGGGAGTATTACCAATAGAAACAATCGGCTGAGAATTATTGCCTTGTAGATCCCAGACATAATGACTAGCGATGACCGCACCCAAACTATGACCGATGATACATAGAGGGGCTTTTTCTCCTGCTTCATTAGCTAAACTTTTTAGGGTTTGGGAAAAAACCTCATGAATGCCTCTATTTACCTCATTATCCCCCGGATTAGAATAGGCGATCGCATCTCCCAAATAGTGAAATACAAAGTCTCGAAGCTTTAGATGATTATCCAGTCGATCTAATTTTAATCTGTCTGATAAGTCGTTTGAGCCAAAAAATAGATTCTCAACTGCATAATTGTGGAGTAGTCGTACATATAAATACTTTTAGTTAGGGTTTGGTTTAAAAGTAACTAAACGATTGAGTAGCTCCTTACCTAGTTCGGAGAGGGAAGTTGCCTCTGGTGCCTGAAGCATATCAGTCTCAGTTTTTGTAGTTGACTGTGGGGTAATAAGAAAAATCGTTTAATTTGAACTTTTATGGCTATATTTGACGACAAATTTACTAACTAATGATACAAGTATAGATACTTTAGAGCAGCAATTAACATGAGTGTCAGCAAAGAACCGTCTACTTCTATTGTCTTTCCTTCTTCTCAGGATAATCCCTCTGTTTCAATTGTAATTCCTACCTACAACGAAGTAGAGAATATTGAAGTGATAGTCAAGAACTTTTTGGCATCTCAATATCCCAACCTGTTAGAAATTGTGGTGATAGACGGCAGAAGTACGGATGGCACTAAAGAAAGATTAAAGCAGCTAGCCTATAGTTATCCTCAGGTCAAAATAGTCGAGAATCCCCAAAGAATCCAATCTGCTGCACTCAATCTAGGTTTGGAAGCTTCCCAGGGAGAATTTTTTTTGCGTGCTGATGCTCATTGTGATTATGCTCCCGACTATATCGAACAGTGTGTAGCTGCTTTTAAAGAATCCCAGGCATTAAATGTGGGTGGCTGTCAGCGGTTTGTGGCGAAAGAACCTTTTCAGGCGGCAGTAGCGATCGCCTCCCGCAGTATTTTAGGAAATGGGGGCGCTAAGTATCGAGATCCCACCTACACTGGCTATGGAGATACGGTTTATCTTGGCTGTTTTCAACGAGATGCTTTACTAGAGCTACGGTCTGGCCCCGCTCGGGAGGTATTCGACACATCTCAGGTAACCAATCAAGACGCAGAATTAAACCAAAGACTGTTGGCAAAAGATCCCAAGGCAATTTACATTAGCTCGAAGATTCGGGTTTGGTACTATCCCCGTAAAACCTGGAAGTCTCTATGGAGTCAATACTTTAAATATGGTCGCGGACGCTATCTAACCAATACCAAACATCCAGAGCGATCGCAAATTCGCGGTAAGCTCCCCTTTATTTTTTGCTCGACCGTCTTTTTGCTGCTAATTGCCGACCTCTTTTTTATCTCAGCCAATCTTTATATCAAAGAATTTTGTGTTTTGGGTATTTTGTTGGCGTTTGCCGAAAGTTTACGCGTCAATCTTCAGGTCGATAAAAACTTCATACGCGAAATTTGGCGAGGTAAACCGCATAAAGTTCCTTCCTTTTTAAGCCGCTGGTTTTTTAGTGCGATCGTTATTTTAACCCTGCCTGTAGCTCATTTTTCCGGCTATGGATTTCAAGCAATTAAAGACCGAATTTTAGCTATCCGTGGCTGGTAAATTTGGTCTGATTATTTAGCTCGACTCATACTTAGTTCTAAGCGCAAAATTTGTCGTCCGATCGAGGGATTGCCTGGATTTTTTTGTATCCTACAATACAGTCAGTTTAACGACCGATTGCGGTTTTCAAGTGAATCTTAGGGGGTGTTTTGCGAGTTTAACCCTATAGAGCAACAAAATTTGGTTAAATATTCTAAGTTACCGTTTTAATAATTTTTACCAAATTAGACAAATTGGAATCGTTCGGATATGAACTATATAGTTGGGAGTAAAGTATGAAAGTTATTATTCTAGGTGGAGATGGTTTTTGCGGTTGGCCGACTTCGCTACACTTATCAAATCTCGACTTTGAAGTAATTATTGTCGATAATTTATCCAGACGTAATATAGATAATGAATTAGAAGTTAGCTCCCTCACGCCGATAGCGCCGATTGGACAGAGATTGGCTACCTGGAAGAGCATTACGGGTAAAGAAATTAAATTTCATAATATAGATATTGCTGCCGAATACGATCGCCTTTTAAGCCTCATTGCGACCGAAAAACCCGATGCGATCGTGCATTTTGCCGAACAGCGCGCCGCTCCCTATTCGATGAAATCTTCTAAGCACAAGCGTTACACGGTTAACAACAACCTCAACGCCACTAATAATTTACTCTGTGCCATCGTTGAATCTGGCTTAGATATCCATCTGGTACATCTGGGAACCATGGGAGTATATGGGTACGGTACTGCCGGCATGAAAATCCCTGAAGGCTACCTTGATGTTGAAGTCGTCACCGATACGGGCGATCGCATCCAGCAGGAAATCCTCTATCCTGCTAACCCCGGTAGTGTTTACCATATGACCAAGACCCAAGATCAGCTATTTTTCTACTATTACAATAAAAACGACGGCATTCGCGTCACCGATCTGCACCAGGGTATCGTTTGGGGCACAAATACTCCCGAAACCCTCATGGACGAAAAGCTCGTCAACCGCTTCGATTATGATGGCGACTACGGTACGGTACTCAACCGCTTTTTAATGCAGGCGGCAATTGGCTATCCCTTAACGGTTCACGGTACGGGAGGACAAACCAGAGCCTTTATTCATATTAAAGATACGGTCCGCTGCGTTCAACTGGCGATCGAAAATCCCCCACCCAAAGGCGAACGGGTAAGGATCCTCAACCAGATGACCGAAACCCACCGAGTTATCGACCTGGCTAAGATGATTTCGTCCATGACTGAATGCGAAATTGCCCATTTAGAGAATCCCCGCAACGAAGCTGTAGAAAACGAGCTGTTTGTGAAGAATCAGCGGTTTATCGATTTAGGCTTAGAACCGACTACCCTCAGTCAGGGACTGCTAAAAGAAGTGACGGAAGTAGCCGAAAAATATGCTCATCGTTGCGATAAGAGTAAAATCCCCTGCACATCTCTCTGGATTCAAAAGAAAGAATCCGTAGCCGAAAGTAATGGTGTAGAACCAGCAGAAGCAACTAAGGTTTAACCGGGATTGATTTATTAGTAGAGACAAAGCCGGTCTTTCCGGATGAGAATACACTCGCGTTAGAGTTGTCTGGCAACCTTAATTCAGTCAACTTTGCTGCTTTGGCATTTACCGGGCGGCACTATCTGTATGTGCATCCTATGAAACATGACTGTGCTGGTCTTTACGCTGGTTAATTATTAGAGCGCGCTCGCCTTTTTATAATCCCTTCTTATTTAACAAGACTATAAGCCATAAAAAACGATCGCCCGGAGCAAAAATGCAGTTAGGCGATCGCGATCAATAAACTCTAGTTAAATCTCCAGTAGTCTAAATAGCAACTTGAGAAGCTACCTTTTCCTCGGCTTTATTGGCGGCATAGAGACGATTTAAGGCCTTAATGTAGGCTCTTGCTGAAGCAACGATAATATCGGTATTGGCTGCTCGACCGGAATAAACCCGCTCCTGATGGCGCAGGCGAATCGTCACTTCCCCAATGGCATCAATTCCTGCCGTAACCGACTGAACGGAAAATTCAATTAGCTCGTTGGGAATATCTGTAACCCGGTTAATTGCTTTATAAATCGCGTCTACGGGGCCAGTGCCAATGGCGGCATCGGTTAATTCTTCACCGTCGGGAGTGCGAATCGTCACCGTGGCTGTCGGTCTGGCGCGATCGCCACAGGATATCTGTACTAGTTCCAGACGGAACAGTTCGGGGGGCTGTCTGATTTCATCGCTAACGATGGCCTCAATATCCCAGTCGCTGATTTCTTTTTTCTTATCCGCAACTTCTTTAAAGCGGACAAAAGCTTTGTTAAGGTCGGTTTCCGATAGCTCGAAGCCCAGTTCGCTCAGGCGGGTACGGAAGGCGTTGCGCCCGGAATGTTTGCCCAAAACGATTTGCTGGTTGTCGGTAATGCCTATGGATTGGGCATCCATGATTTCGTAGGTTAGCTTATTTTTGAGGACGCCATCCTGGTGAATCCCCGACTCGTGGGCGAAGGCGTTAGCCCCCACAATAGCTTTATTAGGCTGAACGATTACCCCGGTGCGGTTGGAAACCAGGCGCGAGGTCTTATAAATTTGCTTAGTATCGATATTGGTCAGAGGCGCGGTCGATTCAGTCGGTCTACCGAGGAAGGGATTAAAATACTGACGACGAACGTGTAGTGCCATCACCAACTCTTCTAGGGCTGCATTGCCCGCCCGCTCACCGATACCGTTAATCGTGCATTCTAGCTGTCTGGCACCGTTTTTGACTGCCTCAAGGAAGTTAGCTACTGCCAAACCCAAATCATTGTGACCGTGGACAGACACAACTGCCTGGTCAATGTTAGGAACATTATCGCAAATCCCTTTAATCAAGGCCCCAAATTCTGTTGGAGTCGTATAGCCGACGGTATCGGGAATGTTGACTGTAGTTGCTCCAGCGGCGATCGCGGCTTCTAATACCTGGTAGAGATATTCAGAATCTGTTCTCACGGCATCCATGGGGGAAAACTCCACGTCGTCCATAAATGACTTGGCGTAGGCGACCATCTCCTGGGCAATATCAAGAACTTCGGCACGGGATTTTTTGAGCTGATATTCGAGGTGAATGTCAGAAGTGGAGATAAAGGTATGAATACGTCCTTTTGCTGCTGGCTGTAGTGCTTCTGCTGCGGCCTTAATATCGGCTTTAATTGCTCTGGCTAAACTACAGATAACTGGGCCTTCTGCCGTGCCCACCTGTTGGGCGATCGTCTGTACTGCCTCAAAATCTCCGGGACTAGCAAAAGCAAAACCGGCCTCAATTACGTCTACTCCCAGTCGTGACAGAGAATGAGCAATTTCCAGCTTTTCTTCGACATTTAGGGTCGCGCCAGGAGACTGTTCTCCATCTCTCAAGGTAGTATCGAAAATAATGATGCGGTCTTGTGAATTGTCCATAGTCCAAATCAGAACTGTGCTGAGATTGAGTTGCTATTGGGATAATTGATGCCTATTGCGATCGGCTTTGAGCTTTTGAGCTAGCTAGTCAGACGGCTTGCCAACATAGTACCGAGTTGAGCAATATTACTTAAAGATTATAAGCTATATCCTTAGATAGATGAGTAGAGAAAATACTAGACATGTCATCAATTAGAAAAAAAAGCTTTCTTTGGTATTTTAACGATGCCAGTTAATCCATTTGGTTCCCAATCCCCAGTCTCGCTGATTACAGGATAGAATTCGACTGGTAAATTTAGTGGAGTATGAAGATGCAGAGGGGAGAGAAGCTAATTAAGCTGCGTATTGGCGACCGTCAATATGCGATCGCCACCGATGATTTTTATCTCACTCAGTCCCGTTCTGACATCAAGCATCAGGCTAAAAGACTGCTCAAGCGGCTACTTCAGCGAGAGGGATTTGAGATTCCCATGACCCGGATGTTTGCGACTCTGATTCGCCCGGAATTTAATATTCTTGATGTGGGGGCAAATATTGGCTGTACTTCACTACTGTTTAGCGATCTGGGTCAGCAGGTAATTGCCTTTGAACCATTGCCCAGAACCTTTGAACTGCTGCAAAAAAATATTAACCTCGCCCAGAAAAAAAATATTCAGGCTCTACCCTTCGCTTTAGGAGATGAGGCACGAGAAACGGAAATGTTTTTTTTAGATGCCAATCGCAGTATGGCGTTTATCTTGGATCGAACCAGCCGCGACGACAGCCAAGCAGCGGTAATTGAGGTCAAGCGTCTCGATGATGTGTTTCCCGAACTGGGTTTAGATCGCCTGGACTTAATTAAAATTGATGTTGAAGGTTACGAGCTAAGAGTCTTAGAGGGTGCAAGACAGACAATTAATCGCTATCGTCCGATCGTGCAAATGGAATTTAATTCTTGGACATTAAACGTTCAGCAACGCATCTGTTTACCCGACTTTATCGATTTTATCTTGGCTTTGTTCCCTCTGGCATATGCCTTTCATCGCCAGTCGTTTATCGATCTCCGTACGACCAAGGGGCGCTATGAAGCCATGGCGCAGAATTTACTGCATCAGCAATATCTGGAGCTTGTTTGCGCTTTTTCTGAGGAGCAGCTCGCCAGTTTTAAGCAAAAGTACCGCGACGCTACCCCTCACTAGTATCTGAGTCTTCGATCTTCCTCTAGTCTTGTTGTCAGCTATGAGACGGTTTTGACTGGCTCAAAAGTCGCTTTTCTCAATGTAGCTACGTACATCATTGAGATCGATATAGCGATCTGTGGCGTTACGCAGTTCTCTGGCAATCATACCTTCGGTAGAAACCACCGTAATATGAGTATTTTTAGAGCGCAACAGCTCGATCGCCCGTTCGAAGTCACCATCACCACTAAATAAGATTACGCGATCATACTGTTCGACCGTATTAAACATATCCACCACAATCTCAATATCCAGATTAGCTTTTTGGGAATAGCGACCTGAGGCATCATCATAATATTCCTTGAGAATTTTGGTTCTGACGGTGTAGCCCAGGCTAATCAAGGCATCGCGAAAACCTCTCTGGTCTTGGGCATCTTTTAACCCCGTATACCAGAAGGCATTAATCATCACTACGGTGGGGTCTTTGGTGAAATATTCTAATACTCTTCGAGGATCGAAAAACCAACCATTTTTTTGTTGGGCATAGAACATATTGTTGCCGTCTACAAATATGGATAGACGATCTCTCACGTACTTATTATGAGACTCCATATAATTTTTTCCTATAAGGGCTTAAATATAATTGCTTGACACGAGTGGTTTTCGCGATGCCTTGATTAGCCTGGGCTACACCGTCAGAACCAAAATTCTCAAGGAATATTATGATG
>JBCBIN010000174.1:0-7411 GCA_038524555.1 Cyanobacteria bacterium J06623_7
GACTCAAAACGAGTTGCCAACTGCCGAACTTACCTCTCTTTTATCCGACTGAGCTTTAATGTTCTACATAATGCCGAGTGATAATTATGACTACTATGACTACCAAAACCAAGCCCAAAGTTATTCTGGCGGACTATCTTAAGCATTTACTAATTAGAACTCCCTTACAGCAACCAGCTCAAAAGCTTCAGTCCCTTTCCCAACTGCGGCGTCAGGCACAGCATCCAGAGATGGAGGAAATATGGCGTGAATCCGCGCGCATTGAGACAATTTTGAGCCGTATCATTCAACCCACCGATAACTGCATCGATATTGGCTGTCATTTAGGTTCGATGTTAGACACCATTCTTCGTTTTGCACCGGCGGGTAATCATCTGGCTGTGGAACAGACTCCCTACAAAGCTGAGTGGCTCAGACATAAATTTCCCGAAGTTAAAATTCTCGAGTTTGCTCTAGGGGAAAGTGCGGGAGAGGTAACTTTCTATCAAAACACTAATCAGTCTGGCTTTAGCGGTTTGCGTCCCCACAAGCAGGATGGTGATCGGCTACTAGCCTATATGATACAGGCCGAACTGTTGGATAATATTGTCGATCTCGAACAACCAATTGACTTTATCAAAGTCGATGTTGAAGGCGGTGAGCTAGGAGTCTTACGGGGGGCGACCCAGATACTCCGGCAGTATCAGCCAACGATTCTCTTTGAATGTACTCAGTCGGGACTGGACTGCTTCGGCTATAGCCAACAAGGAATTTTTGAATTTTTTCAAGCATTTGACTACGCTATTTTCCTACCCAAAGATTTTCTCGACCGCGGTACGGCGTTGGATTTGCCCCAGTTTAAGCAGGCAATGACTTATCCCTTTCAGGCGTTTAATTTTATCGCCCAGCCACAGTCCGCCCAAGAACAATCGTCGGTATCGTCATAACTCGCCCTAATTAGCAGACTCACAAGATCGAATAAATTACTCGTTTTGAAATCAGCCATCATTACCAAACAACTAAATATCCCAAGTCGTCAGCGAGTTGAATGGGTTGACTATGCTAAGGGAATTGCTATTTTCTTAATGGTGCTGGGTCATACTTTAAGGGGATTGATTAGCAGTTCGATTATTCAAGATTCATTTCTAACCCAGTTAGTCGATCGCTGGATTTATGGATTTCATATTCCCCTATTTTTCTTGCTTTCGGGTTTGTTTTTTGGTCGGGCACGTACCCAAGCACCAGCTATCTGGCTGACTAAGAAGCTGAAAACGATGGTTTATCCCTATTTTCTGTGGACGATAATGCAAATTGCCTTAAAGACGGGATTTTCGGGGGCAGTCAACCACGATGCAGATACCTCTTTGCTGCGGGAAATTATCTACGATCCGATCGACCAGTTCTGGTTTATCTATACTCTGTTTCTCGTCTCGCTATTTTTTTATCTTGCTAGCCGACTGGGAATGACCGCCAAACAGCTTCTAATTGTGGCGATCGCCCTTTACTTAGCTCATGTAGTCCGGCTTAATTTTGGTGGTTGGGGCATGCTTTACCTGTTTCGTCGTCACGCCATCTATTTTGCTCTGGGCAGCGTCATCGGCAGTAAAGCGATCGCTCCCCGGCTGAGTTCGATTAATACTTCTGGCTTAATCGTTGCTGCTGCTCTGCTGTTGCTGTCTGTGGGTGGTTTGACCGTGATGGGGGTGCAGAACTATCTCCTAGCCGTCCCTCTAATAGCTCTATTGGGTATAGCCGGAGTTATCTGCCTCTCTCTGGCTTTAGAGCGCCTGAATTGGGGGGCATGGCTCAAGAACTGGGGCAACTTGACCCTCCAGATTTATCTTGCCCATACGATTGCCTCGGCTGTTTTGCGAACGGTGCTACAGAAGTTGGGAATTGATGTTCCTCTAGCTCATCTAGTTTTAGGAACGGCAGTGGGTATCTATGTGCCGTTGTGGCTCAATTTGGCCTGTCGGCGAGTTGGCTTTAAGTATCTGTTTACTTGGCCTTAAATTTTTTTGATTCAACTTCTTGGGAAAGTAAGAAAAATGTCAATCGGTGTCGTGGTAATTGGACGGAATGAGGGCGATCGCCTAAAAAAATGCTTGCGATCGCTATTGTCGGAGGCAGATAGCATTGTCTATGTTGATTCTGGTTCTGCCGACGGTAGCATACAGATGGCACAATCCTTGGGAGTAGAGGTTGTGGAACTGGATTTAAGCATTCCCTTCACCGCCGCTAGAGCCCGTAATGCCGGGGCAACCAAGCTAGTGCAGCTTAATCCCAAAATTGAATTAGTTCAGTTTGTCGATGGCGATTGTGAAGTCGTTTCTGGCTGGTTGGCAATAGCTGCCCAAGCACTAAAGGAACATCCTGAGTGGGGAGTCGTGTGTGGTCGTCGTCGTGAACGATATCCCCAGCAATCTCTCTATAACTTATTGTGTGACCTCGAATGGAATACCCCCGTGGGCGAAACCAAAGCCTGTGGTGGCGATGCCATGATGCGTCGGTCAGCCTGGCAACAGGTAGGAGGATTTAACCCCAGTTTAATTGCTGGAGAAGAATCGGAACTATGCTTAAGACTGAGACGCCAGGGCTGGAAAATTTGGCGCGTAGAAGCCGATATGACTCTCCACGACGCTCAGATTCTCCGTTTGAGCCAGTGGTGGCAGAGGTCTGTGCGATCGGGTCATGCCTATGCTGAAGGCGCTTGGCTTTATGGTCGGGCACCAGAACAACATCGAATCAAAGAAACCAAAAGTATTCTGCTGTGGGGACTAGTGATTCCAGCGATCGCGCTAGGATTTGCTTGGCTGAGTCGGGGCTGGAGTTTAATGCTCTTGGGAGGTTATGCCGTCTTAATTTATAAAGTTTATCGTTATTTTTGCACTAGATTTAGTCAGAAAGAAGCGATGCTCTACGCTGTTAACTGCATCTTAATCAAGTTTCCCCAGGCTCAGGGACAAATTCAATTTTACTTGAGCAAGCTATGGGGCAAGCAGCGCACCATTGTAGAGTACAAAGGCAACTAGCATTTTTTACCTCTTACCTTGGACTATTAAGGTAGCTGATGATGATTCTGCGATCGAAAGTAAGGCGCATAGTTTGTCGCAACTAGTCCTTTGGGACAAGAAGTCTACTGAAGACTCGACGACATGCCCGAGTTCGATTTATTGTTCCCGTTCAAAATCATCGATAAAATCGATAACTGCATCATATTTGGGCGAACCATCCTGGTAAACTGACTCTAATGCTCCCCAGCTACCCCACTTGCGAGACTTTTCTATGTCGTTAAAATTGATGAACATATCTCCTCCCAAGTTAAACCACTTGGTTAAATACTCGCGATATATTTGACCCATCTGTCGGTCTCGATTGGCAGCGATAAATAGCTCGATAATGGCCTCGTCATTTTCTACACCGCCGGTTGCCACAAGGTGCTGACCCCCCTCATAAGCATAAAGCTCTAGTTCTTCTAACTCCGCCAGTTCGACGTGTGCAGCAATATCTCGATAAGCCCGAGCCAAAGCTCCCCCTTCGGGACTGTTGGTCACTAGTCCGCCTTCGGTTAATTCTTGAAATAGCTTGCTCTTGCCGCCATCCGGCGCTTTTGTCCAGCTTAATAATTCTGTTCGATTTTCCGGACTACCCAAATAATTACCGAAATAGGGGGCAATGGCGATCGCATCAATACCGGCTTCCTTATGGGACATTCCGGTATCGTCCCAGCTATATTCCAAAGCCTGTTCCAGTAGACGCACGTTGGCAGCTTGCCCCGCCATAATGCCGATTACTCGTTCTTCATTTTCTGCAAATACCTGTTCCCAGATTTGAATGATTTCGGTAGTACGCTGGCTATACCAATCAACTTTATCTAGAGGTGAGTCCTGCCCCCACTGCTGTTTCGCCTGGCGATCAATCCATTTAGTCTGCTCGAAACGCCAATTCCAGGTTTCGTTGGAATATTCGAGATAGATCTTTAAATCTGGATCGAGATGCTCCTGCACGTACTTAGCAAATTCAGTAATGTACTCATCGCTGGCCTGGTGCGGCATGGTAAACCAAGGGTCGCTCTGGGTTTGATTGGCTAGTTCGACCATTATTTCTACCGGCACTCCCAGCTCAAAATACCTTACGTCTGACGCCCGGGGACGCTCCGACCATTCCTGCTGAACCGAGTTGTTAGTTTCCTGCCAGTCCATAAAGCGCAAAATGCCAAAGGGCTGGATTTTCCCCATAAAGAGGGGGTTGAAGATCTGTGACACCGCCAATCTTTCATAGGCAGCAGGAACGACCTGAATATTACGCAAATAATTGCCTGTACCTTGGGGGTCAGTAGCAGCAATACTCATCCACAGTCCTTCTTTTGTCGGTTCGTCAATCTCTACGACATCTCTTCCAGGGGTAGATAGCTCCAAGTCTTTAGCACCGTCAAAATTATATTTGATGGTTCCCTCTCCCTCGTAAAGTACGATATAGGTCCCTGGCTGATGCACAATGTGCTCGCGAAAAAGTAGAGTTCCTACCTCACTGTAGCGCTGCGTACTGCGATCGCTGGGTAGAGACTTAACCCATCCATGGGCATCTAGGTCGAGCAATTCCTCTTCTTCTGTATTCCAAACTCCACGATCCTGAGTAATCCAGCGATTGGAAGATTTAAACATATTCAGGAAGGGAAACTGACTGGAATAGTAATTGACGGGAGCGAGATTTGTACCCACAATTTCGCTACTACTAACCTGACGATTACCTCCCAACAGTTTAGCCGTACCAGCAGTGGCAACAGATGATAGTAACAGTATTGCCCAAAATTTTTTTTGCTTTAACAGCATCGATAATAATTCAAATTTTGTTTTAATGTTGTTTCGGCGATCGAGTTTTGATTAAAATTTTAATAAAAATGTATTAATAAACATTCTAGTTTGTCCTTACTGTTCGTAACCGTAATCGCAAAGTTCTAGTCACCCTAGACAATTACAAGCCTGACTATCTCTACTAAATTATAAAAAGATTATAGGTTAGGTGATACGGCTCTAATTTTAATTATAAATATACTGTCCCTATGCTGTTTTTGAACATAAAAGGGACTGTGTCGCTTGATAATTAAGTCTGACCAGCAAGTGATCGCAAAACCACCTAATTGTTTTAAAATGTAGCTAATTTCAGTTTTTAACTCCCCATAAATTAAAGTTTAAACAGCTTGGAATTTAGAGCTAACCATACATAAATTAGGGATGTTTTTATCCTATCTGCATAACAGTTAATCACAAAACCATCAATGCTTCAAGCCTGATCTCAGACATTTTAAAGCTTTTTTTATTTTTAGTTTAAAAAATCTTATATGAGCGATAATAAATATCAAGAAAATGCCTCGGTACTGATTGTAATTGTCAACTATCGTACTCCTGAATTAACGATCGCCTGTCTGGAATCTCTGACCACCGAAATAGAGTCTTGTCCTAACTTGCAGGTAGTTGTCACCGATAATAATTCGGGCGATCGCTCTGTAGAACTGATTTCTGAAGCGATCGCTAAGAAACAATGGCACTGGGCGACTTTAATGCCCCTGAACGTTAATGGTGGTTTCGCTGCAGGAAACAATGCGGCAATTCGTCCGGCTCTGAATTCCGAGGAACCGCCAGACTATATTCTCTTGCTCAATCCCGATACCGTAGTTCGTCCCGGTGGTGCGATCGAACTGCTGAAATTTATGCATCATAATCCTCAGGTTGGCATTGCCGGTAGCCGCTTGGAAAATCCTGATGGTTCTCCCCAGCGATCGGCTTTTCGCTTCCATTCCATCTTGAGCGAAATCAACTCGGGCTTGCGTTTGGGCATCATCTCTCGCTTACTCTCATCCTGGGTTGTCGCGCCTCCCGTACCCAAAAACGCCTGTCAGGTAGACTGGGTAGCCGGTGCTAGCATGTTAATTCGCCGGGAAGTATTTGATCGCGTCGGTTTAATGGACGAAGCTTACTTTCTCTATTACGAAGAAGTTGATTTTTGTCTTCAGGCAAATCGTGCGGGATATAGCTGCTGTTACGTTCCCGCCAGCCGAGTAGTGCATTTAGTCGGGCAGAGTTCTGGCATCGACAGCGCCAAAACCAAGAAAAATCGCCTCCCTCGCTACTGGTTTGAATCGCGACAGAGGTACTTTCTCAAAAATCATGGCTGGCTATATACAGTTGCCGTAGATCTAGTCTGGACGATTTGCCACAGCCTCTGGCGACTGAGACGGGTGCTGCAAAACAAACCCAATACCGATCCGCCCAAACTGCTAGAAGATTTCGTACGCCATAGTTCCTGGTTTAAATTAAGTCGATTCAAATTAAATTGACCTTAGTTAGCTTGAGCTTCCTGTTAAATTCTTTAACCTTTTTCCCTTAACCTTTAACCTGCCTCGACAATCTAATGGGTAGGTAACATTAGTTAATTAGCATGACTTCCCCAACCGAATCAACTACGGCTAAATTGTCTTTGTTACAGCAAATCAAAGAAGATTGGATTGCCCACGGTAAAGACTGGACTAAACCGGGATTTCGCGCCGTTGCCGTCCAACGTTTTGGTGTCTGGCGTATGTCCGTCAAGCCCAAATTATTAAGAGCCCCCTTAAGCATTCTCTATCGAGCTTTGTTTCGCAAGATCCGTAATGGCTATGGTATCGAACTTCCCTATAGCGTTAACCTCGGTCGTCGGGTAGTATTCGAGCATCAGGGAGGAATCGTCATTCACGGTGATTGTGCGATCGGTGATGACAGTATCATTCGTCAGGGAGTAACCCTTGGCAATCGCTACCTAGAAAAGCCTTTTGATGCACCACAACTAGGTAAACGAGTTAATGTGGGCGCAGGAGCGAAAATATTTGGTAAGATCCAGATCGATGATGATGCCAAAATTGGTGCCAATGCCGTGGTGCTGAAAGATGTCCCAGCGGGGGCAACGGCGGTAGGCATTCCGGCCAAAATTCTACTAGATGCAGAACCCAAAATAGGATAAAAACTTTCTCTGTACAGGACAAAAAATCATATAGAAGCTTGCAAATTAAGATAGGAAGAGGGTTTGATTTAAAGTAACCACACTCAAATCTATGAATCAAATTATCTTACTAAAGCAAACCTTAAAACCGCTTTTAGGATGGCACGGAGTAGGACTTAACTTCTTGGCTTTATTTCTCATCGCCCTGCTGAGGGTTAAAACAATTAATTTAGCCGAGTTGGCGATGGGCTTTAGGAGTAGTACAAAAATAGAATCTAATGAGGGGCTATCGCCCCATCGTCTGCTTCGTAGACTAGAACGCACTCGCGTTCGCAAAGGCTACAGGGTTTCTTCCGCAGTTTCGACCTAGATTATGCTGTTATAGCAAAAGCGGTTGTCGCTTTAATGGATATACCTCAACCTTGGGTATTGACTACAGACCGCACAGAGTCCCAAA
>JBCBIN010000175.1:0-7385 GCA_038524555.1 Cyanobacteria bacterium J06623_7
CAGATTCCTCTCGCACTTCTCCAGAATACTGGAAATTTACTTGGTAGTGTACTCTCTATCATCAACAGTAGGACTATCGGCTAAAAATTCATTTAAATCTATAGTTTTTTTCCCTTCTGGCTCGACAGGAAGTGAGCCACCGCCTCTAAGTACGCCGCCTGTTTGTCTTCTGGCTTCGAGACTAAAGAGGTTTCGTAGTACTGTTT
Organism: Cyanobacteria bacterium J06623_7; assembly: GCA_038524555.1. Taxonomy (GTDB): domain Bacteria; phylum Cyanobacteriota; class Cyanobacteriia; order Cyanobacteriales; family Xenococcaceae; genus Waterburya. Next base: position 207 of record JBCBIN010000175.1, read on the forward strand.
CTGAGTTATCGTCTGGTTCTAGAGTAAGCAGCAAACCATCTGCCTTACAGTTGCCTGTATCTTCGGCGATACAAATTGCCTTGTAGTTATTGATTACTCCCGTAGAAATGAATCTCAGATTATTCGCCTGGGAATGATGTTGAAAGCGATCGCTCACTTCTTGACAGCGACGCTCGGGAGTATATTGGCTGGCGTTGAAAAAGTCATTTTGCCACTGGATTAGCTCGATCGCCCCCCGAGGAGTATAGGCGACGGTAGCCGGAATTCCCGCCCGCTGCATACAGCGATATTGAATCGATGATTTAACATTAACGTTTTGCTTGTTGGCAGTTGTATTTCCCTGTGCCTCTGCTTGGGGAAGGAGCATAAAACTTCCTGTGATAGCTGCCACCAGTAATTTGCTAATTGTCGAACTGTTCATTAGTATTAACTCCCGTTTTGTTCTGCTGGTGAACTGAATAGTATTTTGCGATTAATTACGTCTGAGATTGTCTTGATATGCTAACCATCCGAATCTAAATTGTAGGAAAAAATTAAACTTAATTACAAAAATCTGGAGCTCTAGAACAAAGATCGACTACTCCCGCCGGAGATTCTTCTCCTAACTGAGCCGCATTAATGATTTTTTCCGACTGCTGTTTCCAGTAGGGTGCATCCCCTTGAATCCGCTGTGCTTCTTGTCGCGCATTCGACCACTGTTCTCGCTGTAGATTTTCCATGGCAATCTGTAAGATACTCTGGTTTAGCTCGTATTCTTGTTCCCAGATAGCGAGAAGCTGTATTCCTTCTTCCTTAACACCAGAACTTTCGGGAATTGCTTTAATCATGCGCTCTGCAGTGGCTAAATCTCCTCTTTGAGCATATCGCTCTTGAGCTTGTGCCAGTAACCGTTCCGACCAAGTATTCACTTGCTGTTCGATTTCCGGAGTAGAGGTTAAATCCCGAACTAAGGCGATCGCCCCGGCATATTCTCCACCTGACGCTTTTGCCCGCGCCTGTTTTAATTCTGACGGTTCACCCCAGCCATTACTGAAGAAATAGCCACCCCCTAACAAAACTGCTGTCAGTACCCCAACTCCAGCAAGTATTAGCGGCATCTTTTGCCGAGACTGCTTCGATGGGTGTTGATTAATTACAGTAGCCGAACTGGCACTAGAACTACGAACTCTATTCGTAGGAGTCTTCGTCCGGTTCACTCCACCCATAGTTCGCTCCGAAGCCATAATAATACCGGTAACGTCTTTATTAATGCTGTTGCCAGAGCGATTTTGCAAAATATCGAGGTTAGTGAGAATTTCTTGAGCGGAATGATACCGATCTTTAAAGTGATAGCAAATCATCTTCGAAATAATTTCTTGCAGCAGGGGACTGCATTGTGCTTGTTTTTGCCACAGAGTTTCTCCATTTTCATCTTCTGGTAACTGAAGTGGATGAACTCCGGTTAACGCCTGAACGGCAATCATCCCTACTGCATAAATATCGCTGGCAAAACGCGGCTTGCCCCTGGCTTGTTCTGTCGGCATGTAACCCTGGGTGCCAATTGCTACGGTGGAGGCAATCGCCTGAGACTGGGTGAGCATCACCTCTTTAACCGTGCCAAAATCTACCAGCACCAGCTTATTATCTAAAGCCCGACGAATTAGGTTATCTGGCTTGATATCACGATGGATGACGCCACTTTGATGGACAAAATCTACTACCGTCAATAAGTCTTGTAGAAACTCAATTACCTTAGCCTCTGTCCAAATTTGACCTAGCTCTAGTTCCTTGCTTACCGTGACTCCTCTAATATATTGCTGGACAAGATAAAACTCCTTGTCTTCTTCAAAATAAGCCAATAGCTGCGGTATTTGACTATGCTTGCCTAGTTTTGCTAGTGTTTTTGCTTCTTTGGCAAACATGCGCCGCGATATCTTTAAGAATTCAGGATTATCGGCATTGGAATGCAGCTTTTTGACGACACATTTTAAGTTGTCTGGATAGTTAGTATCTTCAGCTAGATAGGTAGTACCAAAACCTCCTTTACTGAGAGGCTGAATCACCCTGTAGCGAGAACCCAACATTTTATTATCCATGGCAATAATACTTCAGAACCTATCAAAATCTTGACGTATTGTGAGTCATCAATGCAACAAAGTTAACTACAATTCACGATTTCTGAATAATTATGACAAATTTAACGGGGAAAACAGTACCATTTGGCTTAAGTTAAGCAGTTACGAGAACTTCCTGCCAAAATAGTTGCTTTATTTCGCCCCGCTGCTATTCGCCCCAACCTATTTTACTTATCCGTACCGTGATGTTCCGACCAAGCCTGCATAGAGACAGGAACAATCGGTTCGATCAGTTCGGTAATTGCCTGAGCATAAGCCCCTATCTCGCTTTGTGCCCCTGTGCCGAGCCGCAAACCGATAAAATTAAGCAACGCCTGTAAAGAGACTGTCCAAACCCAAGAAGTATAGACGGAGGGCACAAGTACCCCTCTAGCCTGTTCACGACCTACACCCAGTTCCAATAGCTGAGTATAGGCTTGATAGCTAGCTTCACACTGTTCTTGATAAATAGCGATCGCCTTAGCGTTTAATTCTGGCTCTAAACTGCCAATAGTTGCCTGTTTATTATTCTTTGACTGCTGCCGAAAAGTCGGCGGAATATAGAAATCATCACTATCATCAATCGACACATAGCGAAAACTTTTCTCGTTCCAGCCCAGTTGCTCCTCATTATGATTGCTGGCTATCACATGCTTCCACCACTGTCTGCATATGTAAAGTGGCGCTTTGACTTTAAACTTAAATGTAACGCCGCGAAAGGGTGAAGTGTGTTCGTGTTTAATTAAATAATTGATTAACTTGATATCTCTTTCATCCAGCTCATCAGAACTTTTATCGAAAGAAGCTCTCGCATCATTAACAATACTAAGATCGCCACCCATAGAATCGATTAGTTCAATCCTGCTTTTACCATCACTCAAAGGATCTTTATAGCCCATTGTTCGCTGTTGACTGTTGACTGTTGACTGTTAACTGTTAATTGCTTAAACCTTGGGCAAAGTTACCCCCGAGCCCTGGTGTTGATATTTACCACCGCGATCGGCATAAGTAGTCTCACAGGATTCACCCTCAAAAAATAATAGCTGCACCACGCCTTCATTCGCGTATATTTTTACATCAGCACTTGAAGCATTACTAAATTCTAAAGTGATACTTTTACCCTGCCAGGAAGCCTCTAACGGTGTCGTATTCGCAATTACGCCTACACGGGCATAGGTTGATTTACCCAGGCAAATTGCTGTGACGTTGGGAGGCATTTTAATACTTTCTAGAGAAGCACCTAGCCCATAGCTATTAGCAGGAATAATAAAGTAGGATGAGCCATCTTCATCTTCGTGTAACTCTGCCTGTTCTAAGTTTTTGGGGTTAAACTTTTTGGGATCGATTACCGTCCCCGGAATATGCCGAAAGATACGGAAATCGTGAGGAGAAAGCCTAATATCGTAGCCATAAGAACTAAGACCCCAACTAATCGTTGGGATGGCCTGTTCTGCGCCCAAAACGGCATTGCGTACTGATTTTTGCTCAAAAGGGGTAATCATTCCCCGACTCGCTTGCTCTATTATCCACTTGTCGTTTTTAATCATGTCTTAGGCACTGTGCCAAACTAACTTAATTCTCAAGCAGTGAGTATATTAGCAAGCAATCAAGCGCTCAAAGCAAATTGAAATTATATTCTTTGATTTTGGTGGATTTGGTACGGGAGATCGCTATTCAGAGTAAAGCCTTTAATTTTTTATTTAAGATGACAGATAGCCCATCAGAGAAGAATCAAGAGTTAATCGCCACTAAAGCGATCGCCCCAGGAGTTAGAGTAATTATTAAAATTGGGCAAAGAGTCAGAAACTCGATTTTTGACTATGCTTTGGGTGCTGCTATTTTGGGCTTAATTCCCGTGTATGGTCGTTGGATACCAGAAATTAGAGTAACTTTGCTGGCGCTATTAAACCTGAAGATGATTGTAAATATTGGCGGTTTTTGGGGCTATCATCGAGGACAGGGAAGTTTGGCAATCTTTGGCTGTATTTTGGCAATTATCGGTGCGTTTGCCTTGGGCATTTTAGCTTGGTTAGGGGTGTTTCTTGCGGGGTTATTTGTGCCTTTTTTAGATAGTCTGGCAAGGGCAGTGGGCTATAGTATTTTTACCTGGAATGTGGGCAAGGCAGTATCCCAGTATTACTACAGTCCGCAAGTATTGAATATTGAGGCTTTGAAAAGAGCATTACGGTTTCAACGTCACCGAAAGTAATCCATGAAAAATTTTAACCGCCGCAAATTATTATTGATGGGTTTAGGTGCGGGTGTAGTTGCTAGGGTTGGTAGCGAATATCAGCGCGATCGCAATTTTAATTTAGCAACAGAGGCTTTGACTGAGACTCTGAGCGATAATCCCGAACAGATTATTGATACTGCATATGGCTTAGAAGCCGACTGGGATACGGAAGTTGCCCGGAGACAAGAGATTTTAGGCGCGACTAATTTGAGATATCCAACCCTTGAATATGATCGCGAGATGTCAAAATGGGCAATTCAATCCTGTAAGCTAGCGGTACAGCAATATCGTACGGGTAGGAGTAATGCTAAATACGATGGCGCATTGACTCTTTTACCAGACTACAACGCTAATTTCCAGAGCTATCAGCAAGTAGCTTCGCTGCAAATAGAAGAAGAAATTATTGAAAACTATTGGCAGTTAAGAGAATCAATCTTGGCTGAAAATAGTATGACGATGATGCAGAAAACGCTCCATGATGCAGAAAGTCGGGTTAGGGAAATCGTGCAAAGAATTGTCCAGCGTCGTCACCGCACCCCTGTCTTTATCGGTTTTATCATTGCCTCTAAGAAAGCTAATATTATTGCCTTTCGGGGCACTCAAACCCAGATTGAATGGTGGCGTAACCTCCAGGCTAGCCAAAAAAAATATTTAGATCCGCAAACCCAACAGCAATACGGCAGAGTACACCAAGGATATCTCAAAATAGTCCGTGAACAGCTCGGCAACAATTTAATTAATGCAGTGCAACAATTAGATCCAAATATTCCTTGCTACATTACAGGACACAGCTTAGGTGGCGCGGTAGCTACCCTGTCGGCAGTAGAAATCGCTCTGCGAGTACCCAAAATCAGAGAACAGATCCAGTTATATAGCTATGCTGCACCGAGAATTGGCGATCGCAATTTTGCTCAAGCCCATAGCCAGATAATCCCCAACAGCTATCGTATAGTCAATCTCAGCGATTCTGTACCCCTTGTCCCCCCAATTCAAATTCAAAATCGCTTTACCACCGCTAACTATGCTCACGTTGGTCAAAAATGGGCTTTTACCCAGCAGTTTGGTGATGTTCTACTCAACCATGTAGCTGATACTTACCGTCTGGCGATCGAATCCCAGCAAGAAACTATGCAGGAAGACCCGTTAGAGCGCATGATGTGATTGTTGTTATTCGAGTGTCGCTTTTAGCAAAGAGAAGCAGAATGTCAGACCAAAGATAATGTTGGCAACATTAAAATCCAAGCGACAATATTTTATTAAGACGACTAATGATTAGTTAATGTACACTAGTTGTGGCGATCGCACTTCGATCAAAAGACTGCATTACTCCCCACTAAGCCAGGCGATCGCACTTCTAATCCACTCTTCTACGTTATTGTTTTTCAGCAATAGATTATCTTGACTGAGTGCGGCTAGTACCTGCTCGATCTCTTCATTGGTATAGCCCAACGCTAATAAAGTCATTTCCAAATCTTCTTTGACTTCAGCCGGAGGGGAAAAGACTGCTTCCGGTTGCTGTACCTCCATTCCCGATATTTTGCGCCACTGTGCCAGCTTGGTTTTTAATTCGAGGGCAATTCGTTCGGCTGTTTTTTTGCCCACCCCCGGAGTTTTGGTCAGGGCGGGAATATTGCTAGTAACGATCGCCCCAACTAAATCCGAAATTCCTAGGGTATCGATTAAAGCTATTCCCAACTGCATGCCAATGCCACTTACGGCAGTAAGTTGGCGAAATAAATCCCGTTCGGCGCTGGAGGGAAAACCATAGAGAATTTGCTTATCTTCCTGAATTTGGAGATGAGTAAATACTTGAATGGGTTCGTCTGTTGTTTCTTCTAGCTTTTGAGCAAAGCGGGTAGAAATTTGCATTTCGTAGCCAATATCATTGACGTCCAAAACCAAAAATAGACGATTTTGCGTGGTCTTAGTAATATTTACTTTTGTACCTTTGAGGTAGCTAATCATTAAACTGACTCGGTATAGCTAAAATTAAGATGGCGATCGCAGTTACATCGTAATAGCGCGTGTTATCAATTACGGCTTACCTATTGTCTAATAAATTTGCCATCATAATCCCCTGTATACTGATTCATACATCAGCGCTAGTAGTTTAAATTGTTTTTCTAAGCCTGACTTCTCACTACAACATGAAGTCAAGAAAAAGCCCAGAGCTTATGGCTTAAAGTTTATAGCTGAACAACAATTAACCTCAATTTCACCAACCAATCTCAAAGACAAAATGTCCAACCATCTCGCATCGACTAAAAGCTTATATCTTCAAAAGCATGTAGATAATCCGATTAATTGGTGGTATTGGGGCGATGAGGCTCTAACAGAGGCGAAACAAGATAATAAGCCTATATTTCTCTCAATAGGTTACTCTAGTTGTCACTGGTGTACGGTGATGGAAGGGGAAGCATTTTCCGATCGCGCGATCGCCGAATATCTCAATGCCAATTTTTTACCGATTAAGGTAGACCGCGAAGAAAGACCGGACATCGACAGCATTTATATGCAGGCGCTACAGATGATGACGGGACAGGGAGGATGGCCTTTAAATATCTTTCTCAACCCCGAGGATTTAGTGCCTTTTTACGGCGGTACTTACTTTCCCGTGACCCCCAAATACGGTCGTTCTGGGTTTCTGGATATTCTTAAATCCATCCGTCGTTTTTACGACCACGAGCCAGAAAAAATAATGGCGTTTAAGGGAGAAATTCTGTGCAATCTCCAGCAGTGGCGTAGCCTGTTCGGCATCCCCGATGCGGGCAAGTGCCATGTGCAGCGCTGCCCGCACCTGTGGATCCGTCGTGTTGTCCAGTTCACGGCGGAAAGCGACAATGCGTGCTTCCC